>JACMRQ010000436.1 GCA_014376355.1 Arcicella sp.
CATAATCATATTATTGAGTATTGGGTTAATCACCTATTTATTAGGGCCAAAACCAGAAGCTCCAAAATTAGAAGTCCTAATGTTTAAAATAACGGACGATTTACCTACTTTGGAAAAACAAATCAACGAAGGAGAAGCCGCTGAAAAAGGTATTCGTCCTGATTGTCAGGCTCGTATTGTTTGGGCAGATTCTACCAAAAAGGAGAAAACAAAAATAGCCTTTGTCTACATTCACGGATTCTCGGCAACACAAGAAGAAGGAAATCCTATCCATAGAAATATTGCTAAAAAATACGGTGCAAATCTTTATTTAGCACGTTTGGCGGGGCATGGTGTGAATTTGGGAGATTCAACAATGGCAAAAGTAACGGCAGATGATTTTATTCGTTCGGCTGAATATGCTTTGGCCATTGGCAAAACTTTGGGCGATGAAGTGGTTATTATGTGTACTTCTTTCGGTGGTGCTTTAACAACTTATTTAGCCTCAAAGCATCCCGAAATTAAGGCAATCGTATTGTATTCGCCCTGCATAAAATTGTATGATAGCAATGCTGAATTGTTGGATAATCATTGGGGTTTGGCCATGGGAAAAGCCGTTACAGGTTCGGAAGTACGTGACTTTGCGGCTACTAATGCTCAACACGCTAAATATTGGTGTCAGCATTATCATTTGAATGGGGTAATTGCTTTGCAAAATCTATTAACCAATGTGATGATTCCAGAAACCTTTGCGAAAATAAAATGTCCTGCTTTTATGGGTTATTATTACAAAAATGAAGAAGAGCAAGATAAAGTGGTTTCCGTGCCTGCGATGTTAAAAATGTTTGATGAATTAGGGTCGTCAAATAAGCAAAAAGTGGCTTTCCAGAATGCTGGCAATCATGTTTTAGCTTCACCAATTTTATCAAAAGATGTGGAAAATATTCAGAGAGAGACTGAGAAATTTTTAGATGGAGTTTTGAAATAACGTCTTCAGTGAATGTATGCTTTTCAAGTTGTTAATTGTAAACTAAAATAATTCTCATGCCACCAAATTTAATCCTTTACGCAGTACCTTTTTTTGCCATTTCAATATTGGTGGAAGGTATTTTCTTGTATCGTGAACAACGAGAACGTATTGATATTAAAGATTCATTTACCTCGGTTGCACTGGGTTTTGGTAATTTGTTTTCAGGATTGATTACAAAAACCATTATGGCAGTGATATTTTGGTATCTCTACGACAATTTCCATATTTTCACACTCGACGGCTCGGCTTGGTGGATGTGGGTTTTGGCATTTTTTGCCGACGATTTTAGCTATTATTGGTTTCATAGAGAAGCTCATTTAATCCGTTATTTTTGGGCATCTCACAAGGTTCATCATTCCTCTGAAAAATATAATTTGGCTACGGCAGTTCGTCAAACTTGGACGGGCAATATAACATTCTCTTACATATTCTATCTCTGGATGCCCATTATAGGATTTCATCCAATTGTAATTTTGGTGATGCAACAGGTAAGTCTGTTATATCAATATTGGATTCATACCGAAACCATCGGCAAAATGTGGCGACCTTTTGAGTACATCTTTAATACGCCTTCGCATCATCGGGCTCACCATGGCTCGGATGTAAAATATTTGGATAAAAATTATGCAGGAATTATGATCATTTGGGACAGAATGTTTGGTACTTTCATAGAAGAAACTGACCGTCCAACGTATGGATTAGTTGAAAATGTTAATACCAATAATCCAGTAAAAATTGCTTTTGGAGAATGGATTGATATAGGAAAAGATGTAATTTCAAACCCAAAACATTCTTTAAATTATATATTTGGACGACCAGGTTGGAGCCATGACGGTTCAAGAAAAACGGCGAGAGAAATGCAATCAGAATTAAATCAACAATAATAATGATACAAGAAATGGAGTATAAAGTGCCTACAATGGCACAAATGGTGGCATCTGGTGAAACCCCTGAAGTGCTTTTTTGGGTAGGTTGTGCGGGTTCTTTTGATGACCGTTACAAAAAAGTAACGATTGCTTTTTGTAAAATCTTGAACCAAGTAGGCATAAAATTTGCCGTTTTAGGAACGGAAGAATCTTGTACGGGCGACCCTGCCCGTAGAGCAGGAAATGAATTTTTATTCCAAATGCAAGCTACTACGAATATTCAAGTGCTTGACGGATATGGCGTTAAAAAAATTGTAACGGCTTGTCCGCACTGTTTTAATACCTTAAAAAATGAATATCCAGCTTTGGGGGGAAACTACGATGTTATTCACCATTCTACTTTTTTGCAAGAATTAATTAATACAGGAAAAGTAAAATTAGCGGGTGGTGGAGAGTTCAAAGGCAGAAAAATTACGTACCATGATTCGTGTTATTTGGGACGAGCCAATGATATTTACGAAGCTCCAAGAGCAGTTTTAGAGGCATTGGACGCTGATTTAATTGAAATGAAACGCTGTAAAACCAAAGGACTTTGCTGTGGTGCGGGCGGTGGACAAATGTTCAAAGATGCCGAAAAAGGATTCAAAGAGGTAAATATCGAACGCATTGAAGAAGCCCTCGAAACGGGAGCAACCACCATTGCCGTAGCCTGTCCGTTTTGTATGGTAATGATATCTGATGGTGTAAAAAACAAGGAAAAAGAGGATACTGTGAAAGTTTATGACTTGGCAGAATTGTTGTTGGAGGCGATGTAATTGTGAACTACTAATTTTTCTTTGTAAATTTGTAAAAATAAAACCTGAAAGAGCCAAGACGAAAATCTTTGCTCTTTTTTTGTCATCATGGAAACCATCATCAAAAAAGATATACGCAAACAGTCAATTGCTCAAATTAAGGAGTTTTTGACAGAACATAAAGAACAAGCGTTCAGAGCAAAACAGGTTTATGAATGGCTTTGGAAAAAATCGGTGCAAGAGTTTGAGGAAATGACCAATCTCTCCTTAAAAACTCGTGAATTATTAACTGAATATTTTGAAATTCGTTCGGTGAAAGTGGCTGAAAAGCAGGTTAGTTCCGATAGAACTATCAAATCATCTTTTGAATTATTCGATAAAAATTTAGTCGAAGGTGTATTGATTCCCAACGATGACCGCATGACTGCCTGTGTATCTTCTCAGGTTGGTTGCTCGCTGACATGCAAGTTTTGTGCAACGGGTTACATGGACAGAAAACGTAATCTTGATGCCGCCGAAATTTATGACCAAGTAGTCAGAATCCGTGACCAAGCGGAATCACATTATCAAACGCCACTTACCAATATCGTATATATGGGTATGGGTGAACCGTTGTTGAATTATGCAAATGTCTTAGAATCAGTTAATTATATTACTTCTCCAGAAGGTTTGGGAATGTCTCCAAAGCGTATTACAGTTTCAACGGCAGGTATTGCAAAAATGATTACTAAATTAGGCGATGATGATGTTAAGTTCAATTTGGCACTGTCACTTCACGCTGCTAATGACGTAAAACGCAACGAAATTATGCCTATCAACGAGTCCAATACTTTGGAGGCTTTGAAAGAATCGTTGTTGCATTTTTATAAAAAAACGGGTAGTCGTATTACATTAGAATATATACTTTTTTACAAATTTAATGATTCGTTGGAAGATGCCCACGAACTTTGGGAGTTTGCCAGACAGTTTCCTTGTAAAATTAACATTATCGAATATAATCCAATTGCGGAGGCAAATTATACCAATACTGACCCGCAAACATTGGCAAAATTTGCAGGATATTTAGAAGCAAAAAATATGATTATTAACGTCCGTCGTTCACGTGGAAAAGATATTGATGCGGCTTGCGGACAATTGGCAGGAAAGAAACCTCCTGTGGTGGTGCAGATGTAGATTGGAACACTGATTTAACAGATTAGACACGGATTTGTTTATATTTTCACTCACTGATAATGAATATATAAACATTAAAATTTAAAAAAATCAAGACTTTTAATCCGTGTCTAATCCCTAAAATCCGTGTGCCATTTAACTCATCATCATAAAATATTCCCCAATTGCCATTCCCGCTAAAACCATCATTGCCAAACACAAAATTACTTTTCCCACGATTCCCGTAATTAATCCAATAAATGACCCAATTGCCGCTTTAAAAGCTATTTTTGGTTCCGTTTTCCCAAGTATTTCTCCCAGAAAAGCCCCTAAAAAAGCTCCCAAAAACATTCCGATTGGGGTAAAAAAAAGTCCTACCAACAGCCCAATGGTTGAACCCCATGAACCATATTTTGTCCCACCAAATTTCTTAGTTCCCCAAATGGGTGCATAATAGTCGAAAATACTCATCGCTATTGTCAATATAACAAAGAAAGTCAGCGTTGAACGGTCAAATTGGGCATATTTGGAATAATGTAAAAGGAACAATCCGATCAAACTTAAAGGAGGGCCAGGTAAAGGTAGAACTGCCCCAGCCAAGCCTACAATAAGGCAAATTATTGAGCCAATAAGCAGGAGAATATCATTCATTTTGATTTAGAATTTAGTGATTTTGTAATATTCCATGATTTAAAGTTTCGCTTGCAATTATCTGGGTACTTCAATTTTCTGCAAAATTTGGGCAATTACATCTTCTGCCGTTGAGCCTTCCATTTCCTTTTCGGGTGTAAGAATTATGCGGTGACAAAGTACTGGTTTTGCTAACTCTTGTACGTCTTCGGGGGTAACAAAATCACGTCCACGAATAGCAGCGAGGGCTTTTGAAGCATTCAGTAGAGCCACCGAAGCACGGGGAGATGCACCCAAATATAAGAATTTAGAATTACGAGTTTCGTGCGTGATTTTGGCAATATATTCCAATATTTTTTCTTCAACCAATACTAATCGAACCTTTGCTCGTAGGTTCTGTAATTGTTGAGCACTCATAACGGCTTGCATCATTGCGACTGGGTTATTCGCCTGTCCGACAGAACGCTCATGATTGCCTTGAAGTATCTTTATTTCTTCTTCAAAAGTTGGGTATTTAATCACAATTTTGAATAAAAAGCGGTCTAACTGAGCTTCAGGCAAACGATAGGTTCCTTCTTGTTCAATTGGATTTTGAGTTGCCATTACCAAAAATGGAAATGACATTTGATAAGTTGTCCCAGAATTGGTAATTTGGCGTTCTTCCATCACTTCAAACAATGCGGCTTGGGTTTTGGCTGGCGAACGATTTATCTCATCAATCAAAACAATATTCGAGAAAATTGGACCCTGTTTAAAATCAAATTCTGTTGTTTTTGGGTTATAAACGGCAGTCCCCAAAACGTCCGAAGGCATCATATCGGGCGTGAATTGAATTCTACTAAAATTTGTCGAAATGGTTTTAGCTAATAATTTAGCTATCAAGGTTTTACCTACCCCTGGAACGCCTTCCAAAAGCACATGACCATCGGCAAAAATAGCAGTCAATAAAAGGTCAATGGTATTTTGTTGTCCAATAATAATTTTACCTACTTCGGCTCTAATATTAGTTACGGCTTCGTGTAGGTCACTAAGGTCAATTCTTGATTCAAATTCCATTACATTAATTTTAATTTACACATTTTTATAAAAATTTTCTACTTGTTCATTTAATATAACTAATTGATTTTCAGCGATATAATTATTATTTTGAACAAAAGAAATGTAATCAAAAAGGTCGTTGATTTCTCGTAGTGAAATGCCAGATTTATTACTCAAATCGGTTTTAAATTCTTGGTCAATTTCAGTCGTTTTTAAGTAAAATTTTGTGCGTATGTATGCGAGAAAATGCGTAATTTTCTTTTCAGCAATGGTTTTATGGTCTTTCTGATTATAATAAAGGCTTCCAATCGTTTCCACAAATTGCAAAGAAGTATTTTTGGGAATTTCCATGATAGGAATAATTCGCTGACGACGTTTTCCTTCAAAAATCAAGTAAATTAATAAGGCAGATAAAGTGATAAAATACGCCCACTTCAAGGCGGGCTGACTCACAATAAACTTAAAAGGTGATTCCTGAACATCTTCTTGACCTTTGGCTTCACGAGATTTCGAAATGCTTTTTACAGATTTTCTAATCGACATTTTGTTTACATATTCATCCCAAAAAATCGGTTGTTCGGGCAAGTAAGACAGGGCTTTGAAAGCATAATCAGCATTGTCATTTTTCACCATATAAAAGTTGGTAAAAGCCATGGGAACACTATTCAAAAAAAACATTCCTTTCCCAAAATTAACTCGAATAAAGTTAGGAAATCCTTTACTGTTTTTTCCTAAAATGGTAAATAATTTCCTGTTTTTTGTACTATCTTTTATGTCAAAATAAGTATCTGCCGCTTGATTTTGGTATTTATAATTGCTTAATTTTCTGATGGTTGGGTTGATGAAATTAATACTTGCAGAATCATTGATGGCTAAATCTTTTACGTAAGAAGTCTGGAAATGGAGCGTATCGTCAAGACCAAAAAAGTTCTCAGAAGCAATAAAAACGGAATTGCCTTTCTGCACATAATCCAAGAGTTTTACGAGTGACAATGAATCGACACGAAAATAACTAAAGACATATAAATAATTACTTTTAGGAGGGAGTTTTACTGTTCTTTTTTTACTAAAAATTGGCACTTTTTCATCCGAAATTTTCTGATTTGGGAAAATATTAGGTAGCACTTTATATAACAATTCGCAACCATAAGGAATTTTGTCCTTGTTGGAAAAAGTTGGAGTCCAATCGACTGGTTTAGGTTTGTAGATTTCAACTAAAATAAAACCAATAATAGTAATTAATAAGATGACGAGGTAAATTCGGTGTTGTTTCATGCCTGATTATTCTTCCGTTCCGTCATCGGTAACAGTTGCTAAACCCACAATTTTATCGTTCTGAACGGTGATTTCTAAGAAAGAATCACTTACACCAAACTGAATACTGATGGTTGTAACCCAATCATCAACGGTATTATCAACATCACGAAGTTTGTATGATTTTGGAAAACGTTTTTTTACCTTATTCATTGGGTCGCCGACCTTCAAACCGCCTAAATTCTGGATATTGAATTTTGGTGTTGTTAGTTCAAAACCACTTACATTTTCATCCATTACAAAGAAAGCGTCTTTACCATACAAATACATTTCAAAATGGTTAGATGCTTGAGCATCAGGTGTTTCCTCTTTTTTAACCGAATCGGGCGTTCCTAATTTCTCTAAAATTATGCCATAGTTTGTTCCCAATTTTATGCCAGAAATATTCATGGATTGATAATTGAGCGTATCATAATCTTCATCGCCTTCTACTGTTGTTTGAGACTTAAAAGAAGAAAAGGTAAGGGTAATTAAAAACGTAGCGAGAAAGACTATACTTAATGATTTCATGGATTATTTTCATTATCCGTTCGCAAAAACGGAGTTACTGAATGTTAAAAATTGATTTTTAATAGTTATAAATTGATCTTCATCAACGGGAAAGTCGCCGTACCAAGCATATTCAAATTGACGTGTAATGGTTTCAAAATCTGGACGCAAAGTTGGTGAATTTAGTTCATAAACGTATGAACGATTAGTTTTATTGATTTGCCAATCAATCATTTCTCGGTCGGTCAGTTCTTTCAAGGATTTTAAGTAATATAAACGAACCGCCAAACGATAGTTTTTTTTATCAACTGCTTCTGCGATTGAATTTACAAAGTTAATAACGTGTATGTTCTCACCGAGTGTTTCGTAAGGAATTTCGTTGGTATTTTTCTTTCGATATAATCCAGTAAAATTAATACCCATTAACTTTAGCATTACATATACTACCACGCTGGCAACGAAAACATAAGCGACTGTTTTCCATAATGTTGGATTGCCTGCCCCAGTAAAAAGACTCCCAAACCAATTGAACAAACGCCTTAGTAAACGTTTCCACCATGTATCCAAAACCTGCGATTCTTCAATGCCATATTGATAGTCTTTAGATTTTTTAAATGCTGTCATCTTACTTTCTGATGGCTTTCTGACAGTTATTTTAGTGGAATCTTGGGCTAAGGTTTGGTGAGATTGTTTTGGAGGAATTGCTGAAATGGAATTGGTTGTAAGAAGTATTAAACCATATAAAAGGATTGTCTTTACCAAGGTCAGACGATAGTCAGACCGTATGATTTTACTGCAATTATCTGTCTTCTTACTAATATTCTCCATCTTCATTCAAATCTAATTTCTTCTGTCCAATGCTTTGAATTAATATTTTTAGGCTTGTTCCTTCTCGTTTTTCTACTAAATTAAAATACTGAAAACTGATTGTTATGTAGGTAAGTGAAGATACAACTATCTGCCCAATCGTGGAAATTACCGTTGTAATAATTAAAGGAAGATTTCCAGAGATATTTCCGCCAACACTCAATAATTTCATAAAAGTGACAATCATCGCAGGTGCTGCAAATATCATAGATATAAAGGAGTTAATGATGGTAATAATCATAATCAAGCCAAAAGTAGACCACCATTTGTCCTTTATCAAAAATTTCGCTCTGTTAAGTGCCTCCCAAATATCTATGCCTTCGTATGCAACAATGGCAGGACTGAGTGAGTACATAACACCTAAATAAATGATTGGAATAAAGGCAATTAGCACTAATAATACGGATAAAAATCCTGCAAAAATACCTCCGCCACTACTTATTAAGGCTCCAATAATTCCTCCGAAAACTAACAAAATCATAAAAATGATTAATAAAACCATTCCGTAACTACCGAAAACAGGAAGAAAAATTGTTCTCATCTTCGCCCAAACACGCTCGATTGTAATAGATTCTTTATTTTCCCTATCTCTATATTCAATGATAAAAGCGTAAGTTGTGATTGCGACTGTAATTGATGCTAAGATTAGAAATGTGATGGAAATGAGATAATTAAATGAAAAAATATAAGAGAAATTTTTTCCAAAAGAATCAGCAAAAATTTCACTTGGTGATGTTCCATAATTTTTTTTTGTGCTTTGAGAAGCCAGACCTAACATCGAACTTTGAACAATTCCGTTGGCAATTCCTCCAATCAAACCCAATGGACCTGCGAAGTAAAGTAGGGATAGAAATAAAGTCTTGAAATTTTGAGAAACGAAGCTAAAAGTGGCATTAATTTTATCGCCAAAGTCACGTTCTTGCTGTAATATAATTGTTTCTTTTTTCATAGAATAGTGTTGTTATGGAATTGGTTGAATAGGAATTATGTAGAAAATTTATTTCCTCTTTTATTTAACTGAATCGGATAAATAACAAAATACCAAATAATGAACAACCCCGAAGGAATAATTATCATTAAACTTGACCAAAGTCCCAAGTGTCTTCGGGTTAGAAAACTCTCAATAAATCCTGCCGTGATAAACAAAGGGACTAAGCCAATTATTATTTTTAAGCCTTGTTTAGCTCCTTTTTTGAAGGATTCTAAGCGAGTAAAGGTTTTCGGGAAAATAAGACTATTCCCCATCACTAAACCTGCACAACCTGCAATCACAATGGAAGAAATTTCCAAAGTTCCATGAAGCCAAATCGTCAATAAAGATGTTTCCAAAAAACCGTGTTGATAACAAAAATACTGAAAAACGCCTACCATAATTCCGTTAGTAATCAGAAAGTATCCCGAACCAACCGAGAAAAATATGCCCATCACGAAAACAATAAAAGATACTCGGATGTTATTGATAGTTATCATAAAAAACATATTTAGTTCGTCCTGACTACCATAAACAGCCAAAGGATTACCTTTTTCTACATTTTCTAAGGTCATATCAATGTAATCACTACCTAAAATCAATCTCGCAAAAGAATCATCATAAGCTGCCGAAACCGCTCCGATTAATGCCGCAATCGTAAAAATAATGAAGGAAAAGAGTAATTCTTTTTGGTAACTGTACAAAAGAAAGGGCAATTCTTCTTTCCAAAATAAGATAAAACGATTAGCTTTTTCTGGTTTATTGGCATAAATTTTCCCGAAAAATTTTCCCGTTAATCCATTCAAATAACTTGTCGTGGGAGATTCTGGATAAAATGTTCGGGAATAAGAAAGGTCGTCGGTCAGTTGAATAAATCGTTCAGAAAGCACGTCAGGGTCAGACGTGAGCGTGTCTTGCTCAAATAGTTGCCATTTGTCGATGTTCTGTTTTTTGAATACTGCTTCCCGCATGAAGTTTTGGGTGTATATTAGGATTCGGACTTGCTAAAATCAGCTATCTATTTTAACTTTCGGAAAGATACAAAACTTTTATAAAACCACGATATTAATGAGTCAAATTCAAATACAAACTACCCAAAATGTAGCTCTTGCGTTTACCCCCGCCAGCGTTGGTGACCGCATTTTAGCCCATTTTATTGATTGGGTAATTTTCATAGCATGGTTTTTAATTTTCGCACTCTTATATTCTGGCTTGGGCAGTTCTTTATTGGGTAGCAAAATTGGAATGGTTGTTTTCTTTGTTTTTATGCTTCTCCCCGTCATGTTTTATGACCTGCTTTTTGAGGTTTTTATGAATGGGCAAAGCCTTGGAAAGCGAGCAATAAATGTTCGAGTATTAGCTTTAGACGGTACTTCGCCTACACTTGGGGCCTACATTATGCGATGGATATTTAGGTTGGTAGATACGGGTATATTGGGTTCGATGGTAGCGTTAATTATTGTGGCAGTTAATGGAAAGGGGCAACGTTTGGGTGATATTGCCGCAGGGACAGCCGTAGTAAAACTCAAACAAACTGTCAGTTTAGCACAATTGAAGCAAGAAAAATTACAAGACGATTACGTACCAATGTTTTTAGAGGTTTCACTCTTATCCGACCGTGACGTTGTAACTATCAGAGCTGTTTTGAAAAAATGTAGAGATGAAAATAACAGCCTTTTAGCAGAGGAAGCCGCTAAAAAAGTGAAGGAAGTTATTGGTATTAAGTCGGAAATGGGAAATATGGAGTTTTTGAAACAAGTACTTCAAGATCATACATATTTAATGACAGTGGAGTAAAAGTCTCAAATTCTGGCCAAAAACATCTTCCGATAATTTAGCGGAGTATATCCTGTCACTGCTTTAAACTGTTTATTAAAATGAGAAATATTGCCAAAACCACTTTCAAAACATACTTCTGCCACTTGTTTATCGGTGGAATTAAGTAGGTTACAGGCGTGTTTGATTCTGAATTCGGTTACTAAATCTAGAAATGTTTTCTTTGTTATTTTCTTGAAATATCTGCAAAAAGCCGTCTCTGTCATGTTGGTCAAATAGGCGACAGCTTCAAGATGAATGTCTTGTGTGTAATGCTCAATTACGTATGCATAAATCTTATTAATTCTATCCAAATCAATAGCTGACAAGCTGTATCTATCTGGCTGATTATCAATGGTTTCAATGTCTTTAGATGTTGCAATAGTGTTCAACAAATCTAATAATCCTAACAGTTTCTGGAATGGCGGAACGGTCAATAAAAATATCATTTCCCTTGCTACTCTATCC
>JACMRQ010000437.1 GCA_014376355.1 Arcicella sp.
GCAGAAATTTTATAATTTTTTATAATTTTGTTTGGATATTTAAAAAAGCATCTTATATTTGCACTCACAAACAAATTGAATAGATTTGTTTCCCGAAAGGGCGATTAGCTCAGCTGGTTCAGAGCACCTCGTTTACACCGAGGGGGTCGGGGGTTCGAACCCCTCATCGCCCACAAGTATTACTACAATTAGTTTTAAAACCCTTTAAATCGTATGATTTAAAGGGTTTTTTCTTTTGCCCAATAATCAAATTATTCATTAATGCGTGAACTGAAAGGGATAAAATCGGTTACCCTAAACTATCCGAAATTAGGGTAACCGATTTTTTATCTCAACCTAGCATTCACAAGGCATTACAACCAGTTCAACGACAAGTTTAAAAATTGTACATCTTGTGTGTTAGTCATATTAGAATTAAATTTAATTATTACTAAAAGGTTACCACGATGAAAACAAAAGTATCAATTCTCTTTTACGCAAAGAGAGCAAAAGCCAATGTAAGCGGATTAGTTCCAATCTACACACGAATTACCATTAATGGAAAACGAATTGAATTGAGCACCAATAGGTTTGTAGAAATAACCAAATGGTCCACAGAAGCAGGTAAAATGAAAGGTAATTCAATTGAAGCTCGTTCAATAAACAGCCATCTTGATATGCTACGAATTCAAATCATTGATATGCAAATGGAGTTAGTACACAAAAAAATTCCTGTAACTGCTGAAACACTGAAAAGCAAAATCTTGGGAGTGGATGAAAAAGAAAGAATGATAATTCCAATTTATCAAAATCACAACGACAAAATTGAAGACCTCATCGGAAATGGTTATGCTTACGGAACATTAGAACGTTTTAAAATATCTTTGAAACATTTACAAGAATTTATCCAATGGAAATTCCACGTTTCAGATATTGGCATAAATAAAATCGACTACGCTTTTGTAACCGAATTTGAATTCTATTTGCGAAGTGTAAAAAAGTGCAACAACAATACTGCGGTTAAATACGTTAGAAATTTCAGAAAGATTATTAAAATCTGTTTGGACAATGATTGGATGGAAAAAGATCCTACAACTCGTTATGAAGGAAAAATGAAAGAAGTGGAACGAGATTTTCTTACTGAAGAAGAGTTAAACAGAATTTATAACAAACGGTTTTCATCAGAACGATTAACATTAGTGAAAGACATTTTTATATTTTCATGTTATACTGGTTTGGCTTATGTTGATGTTAAAGGATTAAAAAAAGACCACATAGCAATAGGCATCGATGGCGAAAAATGGATTTTCAAAAACCGTCAAAAAACAGACACAAAGTCAAAAATACCAGTGCTGCAAATTGCACAAGAAATCATTCAAAAATATGAAAATCATCCAAGATGTTTAAACGAAGATGCCATTTTACCTATTTTGACCAATCAAAAGATGAATAGTTATCTCAAAGAAATTGCAGACTTATGTGATATTTCAAAAGAAATAACTTTTCACATGGCTAGACATACTTTTGCTACTTCCGTAACACTTACAAATGGCGTTCCAATCGAGACCGTGAGTAAAATGCTTGGTCATAAAAACATTCAAACTACTCAACATTATGCAAAAGTATTAGATAAAAAAGTGAGTGAGGATATGCAGATTTTGAGAGATAAGTTTAATTCATGCAATCAAAAAATAAAATCAAGTTAAAAGTAAGTCTTTATAATGTTTATTTTAAATCAACATTCAAATTATTGTATATAACTTCATTTTTATTTCATCTAAAATTAAGGAAACACTTCTATTGAGAGTGTTTTTCATTAAGCGTCTGCATAAGCCTTTCCCAATCTTGCAGACATATATCGCCAATTGGAATAATATATTTTCGTAAGGATTTAAAATCATCGAATATTGTTCTTCTAAATCCCTAAATTTGATCTTATGAAAAAATCAATCGTTATTTTATTTCATATTGGTTTTTGGTTTTGTTATTTACTTTTAATAGCCATTATTTTAGCTGTTTTCTATAGGAGCAGTAATCAAGCAGTCGATCAAACCGCACGTATCTTGAATGCTTTCAAATCACTTTTTTTGTTTGCATTTCTTCCTTCGTTCCTAACATTTTATGGATGCTATTTAATAGTTTTTCCTAAATACCTACAACAGAAAAAGTTTTTCCTTTCCTTTATTTTCGGCTTATTAATTTCAATTGTTGCTTCGACATTAGCCTATATTCTGATGCGATATTTAATCGAATCAGAACAGCTTTTGGATATGGATAAAGGTGGTGTGAACGGCAGATCTACTGCTATAAGAACAATACTGTTTATGAGTTTTATTGCATCAATAGTTGGTTTAGCGGCATTAATTATTAAAGGTTTTATCACTTGGTTTAATGAAATAAAATTGAAAGAAGAGTTAAAACAAAAAAACCATGAGACCGAAATGGCATTGATAAAATCCCAATTGGATCCTCATTTTCTGTTCAATACACTGAACAATATCGATGTACTGATTTTAAAGGATGCTACAGAAGCTTCCAATTACTTAAACAAACTATCCGATATATTGCGTTTTATGCTTTACGAAACCAAAACTGATGAAATATTACTAAAAAAAGAGATTGAATATATTGTGAAGTACATCGAATTACAAAAAATAAGAACGGCAAATGAAAATTATGTAAGTTTTGAAGTAATAGGTAACCCAGCCAACATATCTATTGCCCCAATGGTTTTTATACCATTTATTGAAAATGCTTTCAAGCATAGCAACAATAAAAAAATAGACAATGCTATTATGGTTCAGCTATTTATTAATCAAGATAACATCCTATTTGTATGCGAAAATAAGTTTGATTCCAATCGAAAAGTAGTACACGAAAGTAACGGATTAGGCAATGAACTTATTCAAAAACGACTACATTTGATCTATCCAGAGCAACATCAATTAGAAATTGACAAACAAATCAACTTGTACAGTGTAAAATTAACAATCAAAAATGAATAGCTATTCTTGTATCATTATAGAAGACGAACCTTTGGCTCTTGAGAGAACCAAAAGTTTTGTAGACAAAATACCCTTCCTGAATTTATGTGGCACGTTCGAAAATGCGCTTGATGGTTTGGCGTATTTAAAAGCTAATAAAGTCGATTTACTTTTTTTAGATATTAATATGGATGAATTATCCGGTATCGAATTGCTTGAAAGTTCCAAAATAGAAAGTCAAGTTATTATAACGACTGCCTACCAAGAATATGCAATAAAAGGGTATGAACTCAATGTAACCGACTATTTATTAAAACCTTTTACGTTTGATAGGTTCTTAAAAGCCGTAAACAAAGCGCAAGAAAACTGCATTCAACCATTACCAACTATTCAACACGATTTTATTTTTGTGAAAACTGAAAATCGATTAGTTAAAATCGATTTAGGCGATATTTTATTTATCGAAGGAATGCGTGATTATCGTAGAATTCATACTGTAAATAAAAGGATTATGACGCTTCAAAACTTTAGTGAACTAGAACAAATCATTCCCTCCAATTTGGTTTGTAGAGTGCATAAATCCTATATGGTTGGAATTGACAAAATAGAATCCATCGAACGCATGAGAATAACAATTTCAAATCAGATAATTCCAATTTCTGAAACCTATAAAGAACTGTTTTTTAAAATGATAAACAGCAGAATATAATTTTTTAATTAATACCTAGTAGACTTAAACAATGTCAAAATACAGAACCAAACAGTAAAATATGACAACGGAAAACATATTTACTAAAATAGACTCATTTCATGACGATCTTAAAGCTGCAAAAGTATTATTTTATGACAAATGTGACTTTGACTTTACAGATCTTAAACTGAATTCTGAAAGTAAAGAATATGGCGCTTGTTCATTTAAGCTTAATGGAAAGACAATTCAACATCGATGTTCTAAAATTACACCAACAAAAAACGGACAATTTGTAACAATTTGGAAAAGAAATCAAGAGGGAATAACGGAGCCCTTTGATATTTCGGACGACTTAGATTTTATTATAATCACATCTAAAAATGAAGACAAATTTGGACAGTTTGTTTTTCCGAAATCTGTTTTGGCTGTAAAAGGAATAATATCAAAAAATGATAAAAATGGTAAACGTGGAATTAGAGTTTATCCACCTTGGGACATTGTTACAAATAAACAAGCGGCGAAGACTCAAAATTGGCAGTGTAAATATTTTGTGGCTATCAGCAATGGCAATTCAAATGACTTTTATTTAATTAAAAAATTAATACTAGAATCTAACTTTTCAGTAAACACTTTTGCTGGCTTAAAACTCTAGTTTACAGACATCTTACCCTACTTCGCATAATAAAATTGTAGCCCTAGCTCTACGATCAGATTTTTGTATAAAACAGAAACATTTTATACAAAGAAACAATTATGGAAAAACTTATTTATACCTATTTATAATAACAGTTTTAACTTTGTTAACTAATTACAAATACAAGAAAATTCAGAAACTACATCCTTCAAACAAAGATTAGATTTATCAAAATACCAAAATATACTGTTGTCCTAATATGACATGTTATTGTCGCTTTAAGTGTTTATTTGCCACCTTATCTTTGCCACAACAAAAAGATAAGGTGGCAAATAAACAAATCAAGTAAAATAATCATGAAAAAACATGTAAAACTAATTTCACTTTTTGCAATTTTAATTTTGCAAATAACTAACACAATGGCACAAACAAAACCAATTGAAGCAGATAAAATTTTGGGTGTATTTTGGTCTCCAAAAAAAGATGCCAAAATCGAAATTTACAAAAAAGCAACGCTTTATTATGGGAAATCAATATGGGTGGCATCCCAAAGAAAGGATACTGAAAACCCAAATGTAGTATTACAAAAAAGAGAGATACTCGGAATAGAATTATTAATAAACTTCAAATTCAATGATGGGGAATACACTAACGGGAGAATTTATGACCCCGAAAGTGGCAAGACCTACGACTGCAAAATGAGTTTAAACGGTAACAAACTAAAAGTACGAGGGTATATTGGCATTTCACTTTTTGGAAGAACTGAAATTTTTGAGCGTATTTCTGCTAAATAACATATACATTCTTTAATAAATTTATATTAACTTAAAACATAAAAAAATGACAGCATTACTAATTGGAATTACAGTAGCACTATTGCAAATACTTGCTTTTGAATTTTTAAAAAAATTTGACAAAAATAGCATCTATGCCCTTACACTCTCAGGCATTGGCTTTTTATATGTTGGTTACACATGGACAGATATTCCAACAGTAATCATTACATTAATTCAAGCCGTTATTTTTGTGCTAATTGCTTACTACGGTCTTGTCAAAAACACATATATCTTGGCTACTGGATATTTTTTACACGGTCTTTGGGACATCGTATATCCCTTTTGGGGAGATACTACATTAATCCCACCTCATTATGATTGGTTTTGCATGTCACTTGATTTTACGGTTGGTACTTACCTGATTTTTAAAGTGATGAAACACAATAAAAAAAGTCTTGCTATAAATTAATTGTTAAAAAATGATTGAAGTATTTAAAACTAATGTTTTGTTTCACCAGGATGCACTATTGATAATTAACGGGCTTCAAAAGAAATTAAGGAATTCTGAAATAAATTTTGATTTAG
Organism: Arcicella sp.; assembly: GCA_014376355.1. Classification (GTDB taxonomy): domain Bacteria; phylum Bacteroidota; class Bacteroidia; order Cytophagales; family Spirosomataceae; genus Arcicella. The sequence continues at coordinate 5,650 of JACMRQ010000437.1, forward strand.
AAGATTGTGACAAAATCCTCAGAATTGCAGGAACGAATAAAACTAAAAACAAGTATATTATCAGCTATTTGCAAGGACTAGGGTACAATTGTGAAATTCTTGATTAAAATCAGGAAATATTTTCTAATTTTATTTTACTAAAACCATCTTTGTAATCAGCAACAATAGATTAATTTCTATAAAAAATGCCAATTCAATTTGTCGTTTTCTGACATTAAATTGTCCGACAGAATAACAAATAAATCGATATTTTTACAATAAAACTTGAAAACATACTTATGAAAAAAATAGCATTTATTATTCCGCCAACAGTTGAAATTTTAGATTTAGCAGGACCACTTCAAGTATTCACCGAAGCAAAATTTTATGGCTTTGAAATAGAATTGGAATTTTACGCCTATACACCAGAAACTGTTAGCAATTCAGGTTTAGCCTTTGGAAATGTAGCCCATTTTAGTACAGCAAATTTAAAAGAGGGAGATTATATTTTTATGCCGGGAATGGGTTTCGAATATGTAGACTCTATGGCTTTTAGAGCCGAAAAAGACTTCTTTAATTGGTTAAAAGAACAGTCTAATAAAAAAGTATTAGTATGTTCGGTTTGTAATGGGGCTTTTGCCTTGGGAGCTGCAGGCTTGTTAAATGATACAGAATGCACTACTCATTGGAGAAGAATTGAGCAATTGCAAACTACATTTCCAAAAGCGAAGGTGTTAACAGATATTCTTTTCAAAAAAAGTAACAAAATATATACCAGTGCAGGCATAAGCTCTGGAATTGATTTAGCATTATTTATTCTTGAAGAACTTAAAGGTGCTTTTTTTACTCATAAAGTAGCTAGAGGATTGGTGATATACTATAGGAGAAACGACAACCATACACAAAAAAGTATTTATTTAGATTACAGAAACCATATCAATCCAAAAATTCATGAAGTTCAGGATAACATGATCAATAATTTATCTGCGGATAACAGTGTCGAAGAATTGGCAGATCTTGTTGCAATGAGCCCTCGAAATCTTAGCCGTGTCTTTAGGGAAAAAACCGGAACGACCATCAATGAATACCTGACCCTGCTCAGGATAGAATTTGCAAAAACATTAGTCAATAATCCAGAATATACGATTGAATATATAGCCGCACAATGTGGCTTCAAATCGGCACGCCAACTGCAACGAATTCTAAAAAACCAAGCTGATAATAATTAGCTTCTAAAGTAAAACTTTTAAAATTTATACCATTTTATCCCTGTGATTTCATTACACCCACATCAACTAAATATATAATGAACGAAAGACGATACGATCTTGACTGGCTTAGAGTTATAGCCATATTACTATTACACTTGTTTCATTGTGCGATGCCTTTTGTCGCTGAATGGGATTGGCACATCAAAAATACGGAAACCAGTAATCTATTTTTAGAATGCAATTACTTCTTATCACGCTGGAGGATGCCGATTTTATTTTTTATCTCCGGCATAGGAACTATTTTCGTACTCAATCAGCTTTCGGTGAGGCAATATATTTGGCAGAGAACAAAAAGACTATTGGTGCCCTTAATTTTTGGTATGCTGATTATTGTTCCCCCACAGGTATATTTCGAAAGAATTTTCAAAGGAGAAAAATATACTTCCTTTTTTGAATTCTATCCTTCTATTTTTACAACGGGCGTATATCCCGAAGGCAACTTAAGTTGGCACCACTTATGGTTTATAGCCTATCTTTTCGTTTATTCAGTAATTGCAATTCCTATAGTGCTCTTTTTGAAGTCGGAAAAAGGAAAAAGCATCATCAACAGTGTGGCCATTTCCACTGAGAGATATGGTATGTATGGGTTTGGATGGATACTCTTTGCAGCTAGTTTCATGTATTTTTGGTTTCCAAACGAAACACATGCTTTTGTTGGTGATTGGGCGGGCTTCACAAAATATTTGCTATACTTTCTATTTGGCTGCTTTATCGGAATTAATCCTGTTTTCTGGAAAAATATAGAAGACAGTCGCCGACAAAACTTAAAAATAGCATTTTTCAGTACAATCCTAATTAATTACTTTCGTTGGAATAACGTAGAGCCAGATTGGGGTATGAATTTACGCAATCTTCTATTTTTTGCTTTAATAGTAGTAAGTGCCTGGATTTGGGTAATTACATTTTTAGGGTATGCAAAGAAATACCTCAACTTTAATAACAAGTTCCTCCAACTTGCAAATGAAGCCATTTATCCGTTTTATATTCTGCATCAAACTATAATAGTCATTATTGCTTATTATATAGTGCAGGTACAGGAAGACATTATTTCTAAATACCTCTTTCTAACTTTTATTTCGTTTGCCCTGTCAATTGGCTTATATGTGTTTTTAGTAAAACCTTATAAAATCACACGGTTCCTATTAGGGATGAAAATAAAAAAAACACCACAATAAAAGTACAATGCTAATACGGGGGAATATATGATTCTTAACACGTCCTATACCTTTACATAAAACAAAATATAAGTAAAATCGTGCCGATAAACTTATTTAAAAATGCAATGACTTATTGCTACTTTTACTGAAAAATAGTTATAGTCTTAATCTCGTAAAAATGATAATAAAATGCAATCATTAATCGCTTATTTTGAGAGAATGGGTTTTTCTGAAAGTGAATTAACCTCATTTTTAAATTGTATTAAAGTACGGCAATTTAAAGCCCGTGAATTAATCCTTTACAAAGGACAGGTTGAAAACTACTTGTCCTTTGTTGATGAAGGTCTTCTACGATACTATGTCGTAGCTAAAGATAAAGAAATTACCTTAGATTTTGCTTTTCAGAAATCATTCTACTGCGCCTATGATTCATTTTATGATAGGTCGGCAACTCAAATTTATATAGAAGCATTAGCGGATACTCAACTATATTCTATATCGTTTAAAGATTTACAAAACTTATATTTAAATTGTGAAATCACAAAAAAAATTGGCCGTTTAGCCACTGAATATCTATTATTAAAAAAAGTTAAAAGGGAAATAAATCTGCTAACAAAATCACCACAAGAACTATATGAAGAATTATTAAGAGAACAACCAAAATACATTCTTCAAATTCCTTTAAAATTTATCGCATCTTATCTCGGTGTAGTACCCGAAACACTCAGTCGAATTCGCAAACGTATTTCTTGACCAAAGTCAATTGTGGTGTTAACAATTAAGTTCAATTTTGTACTATTATTTTAACTAATAAATTAATACAAAATGAATGTTACAATAACACATATTGACACCGCTTGTGTTTTAATAAACATAAATGGCTACAAAATCTTAACAGACCCAACTTTAGATAATAAAGATGGCTTTCTTCCTCAATATGTGAGTACTCCACTTGCTTTCTCTAAAAAATATATTGATCCGGCGCTTTCAGTCGATGAAATTGGTAAGGTAGACTTAATATTGCTCAGTCACGACCATCATAGCGATAACTTAGACAAAAACGGAAAAAAGTTTATTAAAACGGTTCCCATTGTTTTGTCAACTAAAGATGCAGTAAGACGCTTGAAAAACAATAACACTATCGGAATGGATAATTGGGAAGAATATGAAATAAATGATAATCGTGTAAAAGGATTAAAGATCACAGCTATTCCGGCACAGCATACCAACATCAAGAGATTAGACAGGGTAATGGGTAAAGTATTAGGCTTCACCATTGAATGGGACGGTCAGGAAAACGGTTGCATTTATATTTCGGGCGACACAGTCCTTTTTGAAGGCATTTATGAATTAGCAAGAAAGAAAAACATAGATATTGCTATTTTGCATTTAGGTGCTGGGGCATTCCCTTACCTAAAAAGAAATTTAAGAGTCACAATGAATGGTGAGGAGGCAATTGAAACTACAAAACTTTTAAACCCAAATAGGGTTATTCCAATTCATTATGAAGGTTGGTGGCACTTTAGACAAACCGCAAGATCGTTAAAAAATGAAATCGAAAAGTCAGCACAAAACGATAAATTTTTATGGCTTAAAAGTGGGATTGAAACTGAATTAATGAGTAAAACGAATCCGCAACATAGCGTTGTTAATATAAGTTGATTTACCTCACCTGAAGATTCCACTTCTTTTAAACATCGACTAAATCGCTTAACAATAAAATGAGTATTTCAAATCAAATATAAAACACTAAATAATATATGAAAACATTCATCGTTGACGCATTCACTAATAATGCATTTAAAGGAAATCCAGCCGGGGTTTGCATTTTAGAAGAACACATTAGTGACGAAAAAATGTTTTTAATTGCCAAGGAACTGAATTTGTCAGAAACGGCATTTGTCATGAAACTGGAAAAAAGTAATACTTTCTCCATTCGGTATTTTTCTCCAAAAATGGAAATGGATCTTTGTGGCCACGCCACATTGGCTTCGTCCAAAGTTGTTTTCGAGAATTATGACCTAGATGAAATTCATTTTATTACCCACCAAAATCTCGATTTATTAATTAAAGGTTCAGAGGATCAAATCGTGATGGAATTTCCGGTGTATGAGGTAGAATCAGCTGTTGTGCCGCAAGCTTTATTAACAGCTTTGGGAATTCAGGAGATTGTAAACGCTGTTTATAATGCGGAATATAAGATTTTAGTTATAGAAATAGCAAGTGCCGAAAAATTGGCCGCTTTAAAACCCGACTATACTACTTTGATCCAAACGCATAATGGTATAAACGGAGTTTCTGTGACAGCACTTTCGGATAAAGATAATTTTGATTTTGAGTCTCGGTATTTTTGGCCATGGAGCGGCACAAATGAGGATCCGGTTACTGGAGGAACTCATACTTTTTTGGCAAATTATTGGAGTAAAAAATTGAATAAGAAAAAAATGAGATCTTTTCAATCTTCTGAAAGAACAGGTTGGATGGAAGTGGAATTAATTAGTGATAAAAAACTTCTAATCAAAAGTAACGCAGTTATTGTTTTTGAAGGAAAATCGAATGTCTTCTAAGAAATAAAACTGTGAACAAAAATGTTTGACTTAGTAACGACATTAAAACTAAAGTATGCCTGAAGTAAGGCATCCACTAAAATTATAAGCTGACAGTAAACTAAATCCGTTACGCATCGCTTTAAATAACAACTATACAGCTTTAACAACATAAATAAAAAAATAAAATGAGTATTTTAAAATCAGACAAACCGGCACTAATATTAATTGATATCCAAAAAGCCTTTGACAATTTAGAATATTGGGGCGGTCAACGAAACAACCCCGAAGCTGAAAATAATGCGGGCGAACTATTGAAACTATGGAGAAATAAAAATCTTCCTATTTTTCATATCAAACATTGTTCTTCCATTAAAAATTCTTTGCTTAATGAGTTAAATGCAGGAAATGAATTTAAAGACATCGTAAAACCAATTGACGGCGAGCCGATAATTAAAAAAAATGTAAACAGTGCTTTTATCGGAACAGACTTGAAGGAGCGCCTTGACAATGAACAAATTTCTACACTTGTAATTGTAGGCCTAACAACTGACCATTGTGTTTCGACAACTACAAGAATGGCAGGCAATTTTGGCTTTGACACTTTTGTTGTTTCAGATGCAACTGCAACTTTTAACAAAAAAGGAATTGATGGTCAGAACTATTCCGCAGAACTAATACATGATACAGCATTGGCAAGTTTAAATGAAGAATTTGCAACCATTATTACGACAGACTTTTTAAAACAAAATATTTGACAAAGGGCGGAGAATGAGCAACGAGATATTAAAAAAAATCAAAATCCATTTAGAAACTGAAAGACTTATTTTGCGAGATATTATATCTACTGATGTAGACGGGCTTTTTGAGTTAGACAGTAATCCAAATGTCCATACTTATTTGGGAAATAAACCTGTCGAAAATATCGACCAGAGTAGAGAGGTCATCAAGGCAATACAACAACAATATAGAGAAAATGGAATTGGACGTTGGGCCATTATCGACAAAGAAACAAAGGATTTTATTGGATGGACAGGACTAAAATTGGTTACTGAGAAGATAAATAGCCATATTGGATTTTATGATTTAGGCTATAGACTTCTTGAAAAATATTGGGGAAAAGGAATTGCAACAGAGACCGCAAACGCCACTTTGAAATACGCTTTTACAAAGCTAAACCTTTTAGAAGTTTACGCCATGTGTGATATCGAAAATATCGGCTCGAAAAATGTCCTGGAAAAAGCTGGTTTTTCATTTATAGAGTCTTTTGACTACAACGGAATTGAACATAATTGGTTTAAAATTACCAAAGGCGAATGGAACGGAAAACAAATTCTCAATGCGAAACTGTAGCGGTTATTTTATGGGAACACACGATAGGAAAATTGACTGTCAATGAAGTCATTAAAGAATTAAATGATTTTATTCCAGCGTTCCGAAAAATAATACTTAACGAAGAAATAGGGTAAAATTAAAGTAAATGATGATAGAATTAAGACAAATGATTCCAGATGATTGGGAATATGTAGCCAGAATATATCTTGAAGGTATTCAGACAGGGAACGCAACTTTTCAACTCGATAAACCTACTTACGAAGAATGGGATTTTGCGCATCTTAAACAGTGCAGAATAGTCGCCATTGCAAATAACCAAATTGTAGGATGGGCTGCATTAACACCCGTTTCTGGTCGTTGTGTTTATGCTGGTGTTGCCGAAGTAAGTATTTATGTGTCTGACAACCATCGTGGTCATAAAGTTGGGGCAACACTGTTAAGTAAACTTATTTTAGAAAGTGAAATTGAAAAATTGTGGACTTTACAAGCGGGGATTTTCCCTGAAAATATTCCTAGTATAAAACTACACGAAAGACTAGGATTTCGAAAAGTAGGCTATAGAGAAAAAATTGGGAAAATGAATGGCTTATGGCGAGATGCGCTTTTTTTTGAACGAAGAAGTGAAATTGTTGGGATTAATTAATAAGCACTAAGTTAAAAATTATAAAATATAAAAAAATGCAACGAGAAAAAATAATACTTAAGATCAACGAAAATCACCAGTCATTTATAGAGTATGTTTCAAACCTGTCAAAAGACGAATTTGAATTTAGTAAGGACGATAAATGGTCTGCCGGTCAACAATTAGCACATATCGTTCTTTGCATAAAGGCAACGCTTAATGTCTATAAAATGGACAAATCAATCATCGGACAAAATTTCGGAAAAACAGACAGACAAAATCGTACTTATGAAGAGTTGCAAAGTGATTATCAACTCAAAGCAATCGAAGGTGTAAAAGCCCCAGCCCGCTTTATACCCGAAACAATTACAATCGATCAGGCACAAAACTTAGTTGAAAAATTAACCTTTTTGGTCGAAGAATTTGGGCAGCAAATAGAAAAATTCAGTGAACAAGAACTCAATACTTTACTTATTCAACATCCTTCGTTAGGCAGCGTGACATTAAGAGAAATGCTTTATAATGTTGCCTACCACGTTGAACATCATCATTTAAAAGCAATAGCAAACCTGAGCTAAAAATCTAAAAAGTATAATTAATTAAAATAAATACAAACATTATGAAAAAATCAACAATTTATTTAGTAGCATCTTTATGTGCTTTTGCAAACGTATCATTTGCCTCAAATTCAAAACCTCTATCTAATCCTATTTCTATTCTAAGCAATAATATGGCTTCCCCGTTAGTAATGGCAATCTATAAAGGAGACATACAAAGTGTAAAAAAAATTATAGAATACGGAGCAGATGTAAATGAAAAATCCAACGGAATGACTCCTTTAATGTATGCAGCGCGTTATAATAAGACAGATATTATAAAAGTTTTAATAGCTAGTGGTGCTCGTATTAATGATAAAAATGGTCATGGATTAAATGCTTTAAAATATGCAGAATTATCGAATGCTAATGATGCTGTTACTTTATTAAAACAATATAAATAATTATTTATCCATAAAAGGTTTTGATAATCTTTAAAAATAGAAAGAGATATTATGTCCTTAACGACATTATAAATAAAGACTGGAACATTCTTTTAATTTAATATAACTATAAGGACATAATATATCATTTGAAAACATTTGAAACAGAAAGGTTACTTCTTAAGCCCTCAACCCACGAAGATGCTGGTTTAATTTTGCAGTTATTTAACACCCAAAAGTTTATAGAATTTATTGGAGATCGTGAATTATACTCCCTTAATGATGCTGAAAAGTATATTAAAACCAATATGATTCCCCAAATTGAAAGACTTGGTTATGGTAATTATACAATTATAGAAAATATGACGGAGAAAAAATAGGTTCTTGTGGCTTATATGACAAAGAAGGAGTTGAAGGAATTGAAGTTGGTTTTGCGTTACTTCCAATTTTTGAAAGGCAAGGATACGCTTATGAAAGTGTTCTTAAACTAAAAGAAATGGCTTTCAATGATTTTAATTTAAAGCAAATAAGTGGAGTAACATCAAAAAAAAATAAAGCTTCTCAATCATTGCTATTAAAAATGGGACTTGTTTTTGAAAAATATATAAATCTTCCAAATAAAAATGAAAAAGTAATGATATTTAAATTAATCCAACCTGAAAAAAAAGATTAAATCATTAACTGTTATAATTAGTCTGGTTCTTAAATTAAACAATCTTAATATGCTGAAAAAAATAACATTTATTGCTTTTCTTCTATTCGTTTCTTGCGCTAAGACCATCATTAATACAAAAGACTTTACCTATAAAGAACCTCAAATCCTCAATGATGGATTAAAAATCAAGAACATTACAACAACTTCTATTAATTCAGAACTCATTCAAAAAATGACAAATGATTTAATCAATGAAGAACTATACAATGTGCATAGCGTATTAATCTTCAAAAATAATGCATTGTTATATGAAAAATACTTAAATGGTAAAGACCAAAAACACGGCAAAAATTTAGGAATAGTTATGCACGACAGTAATAAACTTCACGATGCCAGGAGTATTTCCAAGAGTATAGTATCAGCATGTATTGGTGTAGCAATTAAGAAAGGAATTATACAAAGCGTAGATGACCAAATTAGTATGTATTTCCCTGAAATAGGTTTAAATAAAAGGAAATTAAATATTACTATAAAAGATCTTCTAACAATGTCTAGTGGTTTGTCATGGAAGGAAATTGGTAATTACAACAACTTTCTCAATGACGAAACAAGAATGGATTTAAGTTATAACCCTATAAAATTGGTGCTGAAAAAAGAAATAGTAAATGAGCCTGGTACAATTTGGAATTATAGTGCTGGAAACACACAATTATTGGCAGAAATAATCAAAAGAAAAAGCGGTCAAAATATTGAACAGTTTGCAAAAGAAAATATTTTTTCTCCTTTACAAATAACTAATAGTGAATGGATTGAATTAACCATTTCTAATGAACAGGCCGCTGCATCAGGACTTAGACTTTCTTCAAGAAGTTTGCTCAAATTTGGAATTATGTATAAAGATTATGGCAGGTTCAATGGCAAACAAATTATTGACAGTACTTGGTCTGAAAGAAGTATTTCCTCCCAAATAAAAAGACCGTCTTTAAAACAATTAAACATCCAAGACGGTAGTTATGGATATAATTTTTGGATTTATGATTATAAAAATCAAAATCAAAATGTAAAAATCATCGAAGCTAAAGGTAATGGAGGTCAGTCCATTTTTATAAGCAAAGAATTAGATTTAGTAGTTGTTATAACTGCTGGAAATTATGGTAAAGTCAATTATAATGACGTACCATATAAAATATTATACAATTACATTTTGCCATCTTTATTTAAAAAAAGGTGAAAGGCTACATCTGAACCTATACTTTTAATTCCACCTAAAAAAAACACAGCCAAGAATATTTGTTTTCGGTTTTAAAAGACCAAAAAATAATCGAACTTAAAAAGGATTTGCTTTTCGTAGTGTTATATCACCAGTATCAACTACAAGGAAATATCTTTAGCTGACATTTAACCACTTAAAATATATTTATGAAAAAAGCAGCATTAATTTTAATACTATTATTAGGTTTCTCTCTGGCAACACATGCTGAAAATATTGAAGTCTACCCGACAAACTGGTGGGTAGGAATGAAGACTAATTCCATTCAATTAATCATTCGAAGTATTGGTGAATCTTTTTCTAGCGATAAAGTCAGTATAAATTATCCCGGAGTAACTATTTTAAAAACGTATCAATTCCCAAATAAGAGATACTTGGCGGTCGATATTGTAATAGCTGCCGAAGCCAGTGCCGGAACAGTTACAATCGAATTGGATAAAAACGGAAAGAAGCAAAAAATAAAATGGCAACTTAACAAACGGCGTTCTGGCAATGGAACTCAATATGCTCAAGGAGTAACTTCCAGTGATTTTATCGAGTTAATTATGGTCGATCGATTCAGTAATGGCGATGTAACCAATGACAGAGTTAAAGGAATGCGTGACCAATCGCTCAACAGAAACCAAATGTACGACCGTCATGGAGGCGATTTACAAGGAGTTATGAATAACCTTGATTATATACAAGGGCTTGGCATTACTACATTATGGTTTACCCCAATTATGGAAAATGATATGGTAAAAAGAACCGAACATGGGTATGCCATTACCAATCATTACAAAATTGATCCAAGATACGGAACTGATGAACTTTACAAAAAATTGGGTAATCAATTACATCAAAGAGGCATGAAACTCATTTTTGATGCGGTGTATAACCATATAGGTTTGTATCACTTTTTAGAACAAGATCCTCCAGCAAATGACTGGGTACATCGCTGGCCTGAATATACGCAAACCAGCTGTAGAGAGCAACCTTTGTTCGATCCTTATGCCTCAAAATCCGATAAAAAGCGAATGAGTGATGGTTGGTTTGATGCAATAATGCCAGACATTAATCAAGGCAATCCATATATGGCGAATTTTGTCATACAAAATTGTATTTGGTATATAGAAGAGTTTGGTATTGATGGAATCCGTTTAGATACTTATACTTATAGTGATTTGAATTTTGCCAACCGTTGTAATAAAGCCATTATGGAGGAGTATCCAAAAATGACTTTGTTTGGAGAAACTATGGTTCACGGAGTTGCTAATCAAGCTTATTTTGAAGACAACAATATGAACACGGCTTTCAAAAGTAATTTGCAATCTTCGGTAGATTTTCAAAGCTTGTATTATGGAATCATCCCTGCACTAACACAGCCATTTGGGTGGACCGAAGGAGTCAATAAATTGTATTATACGTTAAGCAGTGATTTTTTAAGTAAAAACCCAATGAAAAAAGTACTATTGTTGGACAACCATGACGAACCTCGTTTTTATTCTATTGTAAGGGAAAATGCCGAAAAACAAAAAATTGGATACCAATGGCTACTTACTTGTAGAGGGATTCCGCAATTATACTATGGTTCCGAAGTTTTGATGAAAGGATTAAAAGCTCCAGATGGTTTGGTTCGCGGCGATTTCCCAGGTGGATGGGAAGAAGATACTAAGAATGCTTTTACAGGTAAAGGAATGTCCGCAGACGAAAAATCTACTCAAGATTTAGTAAGGAAATTGGGCAATTTCAGAAAGAATGCGTCGGCTCTTAAAACTGGTAAAATGATGCATTATGTACCTGTTGATGGGGTATACGTGTATTTTAGATATGATGAAAATCAAACAATTATGTGTATTATGAATACAAGTAATAGTGAAAAGGAAATAGATTTTCAAAAATATGAAGAAAGAACAATTGGATTTACTGCCGCTGAAAATGTTCTTACAGCCGAAGGAATGACGACTTTAAAGAAAACCATTATTCCAGCTATGAAAATGTGGGTTTTAGAGTTAAAAAAATAATTCAGTTTCGATATGAGGTATTTACTTTCTTTAGTACTTCTTTTTCAGTACAGTTTTGGACAACAAACGAATAAAACTGAAAAGAGGATCTACAACACAAAATCATTATCAACTTTAACACCACCAGTTATAGACGGACTTTTGACTGATGCAAGTTGGGATATTGTGGATTGGACAAGCGATTATATAGAACACTCGCCTGATGAAAACACAGCTCCAATTGAACAAACTAAATTCAAAATAGTTTATGATAAGGAGTTTATCTATTTTGCCTTTAGGTGTTATGATAAAGACCCGAAAGAAATTGTAAAAAGATTGTCAAGGCGAGACGGCTTTGAGGGTGATTGGATAGAAATTAACATTGATAGTCATAATGACAAGCGTACCAGTTTTTCTTTTTCTGCATCGGTTGCTGGGGTTAAAAGTGATGGATTCATTTCTGATAATGGGAGTAGTTGGGAGGGGAATTGGAATCCGATTTGGTATTTAAAAACAAATATAGATAATGAAGGATGGACTGCAGAAATAAAGATTCCATTAAGTCAGTTAAAATTCGGAAATGATAAAGACCAAGTTTGGGGATTACAATCTACAAGAAGATATTTTAGAACAGAAGAACGTTCGTTATGGCAGCGTATTCCGTTAGACGCCCCGGGATGGGTTAGTGAATTTGGAGAACTGCATGGATTAATTGATTTAGTGCCTCAAAAACAAATAGAAATTCAACCCTTTTTTACTTCAAAATTAAAAACATATCCCAAAGAGGTAGGCAATCCTTTTCGTAGAGGAAACGATTTTATAGTAAACGGCGGTTTGGATGCCAAAATTGGAGTTACCAATGATTTAACATTGGACTTAACCATAAATCCAGATTTTGGTCAGGTTGAAGCCGACCCAGCGGCAATTTCTTTAGATGGGTTTCAACTATTTTTTCAAGAGCAACGTCCCTTTTTTGTAGAAAACAAAAATATTTTTAATTATAATTTTGCTGATGGTCAGGATAATTTATTTTATTCTCGTAGAATTGGTAGAAATCCACAAGGTTTTCCAAACACAACTATAGGCGAATTTGTCAGCATGCCTGATAATACAACTATTTTAGGTGCAGCCAAGTTTAGTGGCAAAACCAAAAATGGATGGTCGTTAGGGCTTTTAGAAAGTGTAACCGATAATGAGTTTGCTAAAATTGACCAAAATGGCGACAGAAGTAAAGAATTGGTAGAACCACTTACCAATTATTTTGTTGGTAGAATACAAAAAGATTTCAATAATAAAAATAGTATTATAGGAGGAATTTTTACGGCAACCAATAGAAATTTGGAAAGTGTAGCATTAAATTTCCTCCGTAAATCGGCATATACGGTCGGAGTTGATTTTCTTCACAATTGGAAAAATAGAAAATATTATTTTGTATCAAATTTCGTAATGAGCCACGTTCAAGGCAGTAAAGAAGCAATCAAGGCTACCCAAGAAAGCATTACACATTTGTTTCAGAGGGTGGATGCGAGACATATTTCGGTTGATCCAAATAGAACTTCGCTAACGGGAACTGGAGGAAAAATAGAAATTGGAAAGGCAAGTGTTGGCAATTGGCGCTATAATGGCTCTGTAAATTGGCGTTCGCCGGAATTAGAACTTAACGATGTTGGTTTTTTGAGACAAGCTGATGAAATTCGACAGTATGCTGTTTTGTCACATCAAACTTTAAAACCTTTTGGAAAATTTAGAAAAATTGATACCCGATTTGAACAATTTTCAAGCTATGATTTTGATGAAAATTTTAATAAAATGCAATTTGCAATTAGTTCAGGCGCTTATCTAAAAAACAATTGGAACGCCAATATTTCCCTAATTTATAACCCGGTAAACTATTCTAATTCGATTTTGCAGGGAGGTCCTAGATTTCGATATTCTGAAGCGTTTTCTAATTCAATTACCTTAAATACCGATAGTAGAAAAAAATTGAAGTTTAATACTGCTTTTTATCAATCACAGGGAAAGAACAATTCGTTTTCATTTACGGAATTTAATATTGGTATGACCTATCAACCAATAAATGCTTTTACGATTTCATTGAATCCAAATTTTGCTATAAACAAAAATGATACGCAATATGTAACCCAAACCAGCTTTAGTAACGAACCAAGATATATCACTGCCAATTTAGAACAGAAAACAGTGAGCGCATCCATTCGTTTCGATTACAGCATCAATCCTAATTTGACCATTCAGTATTATGGACAACCTTTTATTGCAATCGGAAGATACAAAGACTTTAATAAAGTAACAAATACCATGGCAAGATATTATGGAGATCGAATAGAAATGTTTGACACAAATCAGATTTCGTTTGACGTAACAAATAACAATTATTCAATCGATGAAGACACTAATGGAACGGTAGATTATACTATTGTCAATCCTGATTTTTCTTATGTGCAATTCCGCTCAAATTTAGTTATACGTTGGGAATATTTACCTGGTTCGGAAATATTTTTGGTTTGGTCTCAAGGAATAATGGGGAATTCAAATCCCGAACAAGATTTGTTTACTGGTCTTAATTCTCAAATTTTAGGAAGAAAGCCAGAAAATATTTTTTTGATTAAGGCAACCTATCGTTTCGTGTTGTAATCTATAGCAAATTATTTTTAATTTTATTAGAACGATTTATTAATTTTAGGATTTTGGTTAAACAATTTAGTATTTTGGTTGACAGGTATAATTTTATTTGAACATGCAGCAATGGATAGAGCTTTTGGTTACGGATAAAAATTTAATGACAATTTTAAAAATACGCAGTTAGTTTTAATTGGAAAAAAAGATGAATTTACTTCGTATACATCACCACAATTAGTATCGTAAACAATATGAAAACGATTAATTACATAAGGATTATGATAGTGTTAGTATCCATAACTATTGCTTTTCACTTAGGCTTAATCGTAAAGCTTATTCCTTATAGCTTAGCTTGGGGCGGCCGACTTAAAACGGATAATGAAATGTATGTATTTGAACTAATCTCCATTGTAATTAATCTGTTCTTGATTTTGGTCTTATTAGTCAAAGGAAACTATTTACGATTCCGCTTGAAGGAAAAATTCATAAATAGTGTATTGTGGATATTCTTTTTCATATTTCTCCTTAATACAATTGGAAACATAATAGCGAAAACAAAGTTCGAAAAAGCATTTTCTGTTTTGACACTAATTTTAGCAATACTAATCCGGAATATTTTAAAGAAAAATGAAAAAACAACATCAAACAGCTAACATTAGCCAATTACATGCTTTGTTTTTCAAAAATTGTTCGTTTCTATTCCATAATTTTGTTTTCCCTAACAGTAATAACTCGGGCAGCAAGTAGCACTAGTTCTACCAACAAACTAAAAAATGCTTAGAAAGAAAAATATTTTCGTAATTATAGGAAGCGCAAGCCGAAATTCCGGAAACCTCAAATTAATTGACAGCTTCGCTGAAATGACAACTGCATATTTTAATTTGATAATTTATAACGATTTAAAAAAGCTTCCACACTTCGATCCCGAATTGACTGACCATCCGCCTCAGGCTGTAGCTGATTTCCGAAATCTGATTACGAATGCGGACGGTGTTCTAATTTGTACCCCGGAATATATTTTTAGCATCCCAAGCGGACTTAAAAATGCCTTAGAATGGTGTGTTTCTACATCTGTATTTTCAGACAAACCAATCGGATTGATTACTGCTTCAGCTAATGGAGAAAAAGGCCACGAAGAGTTACAACTCATCATGAAAACACTTATGGCAAAATTTAACAGCGAAACGACGCTACTAATTCAGGGAGTAAAGGGAAAAATTGATTCAAACGGAAAATTGATGCATGAGGAAACAATAAAAGAATTGAATGATTTTATAATAGGTTTTCGGAGGATAGTTCTCAACGACTAAAGTAGCGTTTCCCATAAATTCACTAAATAATAGCTTAAATCCCAAACATTGATAAAAACCCAATTTTCAGCAAGTGATTTTCCCGCAAATTCCAAAACCAAAGAAAATTATAATCTTCAATTTAGTGATGATTTTGAGAAAGACCATATTGACATCTCAAATTGGTTACCTTTCTATTTACCTCAATGGAGTTCCATGAAAATGTCAAAACCCCACTATCAAATTAAAAACGGTAATTTAAAATTACAAATCCTTAAAAACCAAAAACCTTGGTGTCCGGAGTTTAATGGGGATGTAAAGTGTTCCTCTATTCAAACGGGGATATATGCTGGTGAATTAGGCACTGATATAGGCCAGCATAAATTTTTTAATCCTGAAAAATGTTGCGTACGGGAAGAACAAAAAAATCAGTTTACTTATTTGCCACTATATGGTTTTTTTGAAATTAGGGCGAAAGCAATAAATACTGCATCCAACGTAGTTTCTCTATGGATGATTGGGTACGAAGACCAACCCGAGAAATCCGCTGAAATCTGCATCTTTGAAATCAAAGGCGCAGCACTATCAAAAAATATAGCGCAAATCGGCTACGGCATTCACAAATTCAATGACCCTCTTTTAACAGAAGAATTTCACGAAGATACCTTCGAACTTGATGCAACAAAATTTCATATTTACGCCGCAGAGTGGACACCTGAAAAGATTACTTTTTATATTGACAATCAAAAAATAAGAGAAAGTAAACAATCCCCAAATTATCCTATGCAATTAATGCTGGGGATATATGAAATACCAACAGAGAAAAAAGATGCGGCAGACAAAATATACCCTAAAGAATTTATAATTGACTATGTTAGGGGGTATTCGTATAAAAAGTAATTGAACACTAAGTACTGTTTTAACCCACGTCCAAATTAAAGATTGTCGTCGTAATTTGTTAAAAAATTAGATTACTTAACGGAAGTTGAACCTAGTAAAATGCAGCTGTGATTATTTTATAAGTAAACGGCCAATGGCTGTTATTTGTTTAAAAAATCAATGAGGAGTGTGTTAAAAATTTCGGGTTGATCCATTAGTGGCAAATGGCCGGCATCTTCAATTACACAAAATTTTGCATTTGGAAGTATTTTGGAAGCTCTTTCACTATATACAACAGGAAACAATTGGTCATCTTTCCCCCAAATGAGCAGCGTTTCATTTTGTATTTTTTGCAATTGTTCATCAGGTATTTTCGATACAGCAGAACCTTTGCCTTGCTGAAACGCATTCTTTCCTCCCGGTGATTTAATCACAGCAACAGAGTATAGACTATGGTTACGGTCTCTGTTTTTCGTTTTATGAAGTATGTAAGGAGAATTAAAACGATTTGCCATAGTTGGATATACTAATTTAGCATGGAGTTAGAGTTAAGAGAAAAAGACTTAATTTTAACATATGACACGAGAAAGAAAAATTTACGATTCAGCTTTTAAGATAAAAGCTGTAGAATTAAGTAATGAAAGATCAAACATCACAGA
>JACMRQ010000438.1 GCA_014376355.1 Arcicella sp.
ACAGAAATTTCGTGAACGAGTTCCTTTAATTTTTCGACGCCTTCATGAGCTTTAAAATTTGTTGTATTGTTCATATACTTTAGTTTTTGTAGTTAACAAATGAATATAAAATAACGGTAATAAATATACGCAAATTTTCTTGGCATAGTCTTTTAGCTAAGTCTCATTTCTTCAACTTTCCTATTGATTATGGGGTAGTTACACTCAAATTAGCGGTGAATATAACTATGTTCCCACAATCATAAATTTCAAGCTATTACGTTTTCAACTTCGCTTTTTGCTTCGTTATATTTATCTTTCCCCTCAGAAACAATACCCGCATATTTTGATTTTCCTTCGGCTATTATCTGATCCGCATTATTCACTGTATTTGAATATTTTTCTGAAAATTTATCAATAAATTTGTTAAAATTTTCTTTAAGCGTTCCAGCATAGTCATCACCTCTATCTAAAATATTTTGTCTCATATCGCAACCTTTTTCTGGGGCTAATAAAACACCCGCTAACAAACCACCAGCAAAACCTGCTAATATGCCTATTAATAATTTATTTGATTTCATAACTTATCAGTTCTTTGATTAAAGTTTAATAAATACATAAAACAGACTGTAGTTAGTAAAAAACGTGAATTCACTATTTTTTTCTGACTACGCTACTACTGTCTATTAATCTATGATAATTCTGCTGCTTCAATATTGATGTGTGATTCAGCAATTTCAGTCAATTTTGAATCAGCACCTTTTTCTTCATCCAATGTTTCTTGCAATAACGCCATCGCTTCATTCTCACCTAAAGTTTTAGCAAATGTGCGCAGAGTTCCATAAGTAGCAATTTCGTAATGCTCCACTTTTTGGGCTGCTGAAATAATTCCAGCGTCTCTTACAACCCCTTTTTCGGTGTTTTGCATAATCTCTTCGGCTTCTTTAATTAAACCTGCGGTAGCCTCACATTTCTTCGCTTCTGCTTTCTTACCGATTGAACTAAAAACGCTCTCCAAACGAGTAACTTGATTCTCAGTTTCCTCCAAATGCAATGTTAATGCTTGCACTAATTCTTGAGAAGTTGCATTTTTAATCATTTTTGGGATAGCTTGTGTAATAGCTTTTTCTGCCCAGTAAATGTCTTTCAATTCATCTACAAATAATTCTCTTAATCCTTGTGCTACTTCAGTATTTGAATGTTTCTTTTTTGAGGAATTTACTGTTATATCCATTGTTTGTCAATTTTTTTAAAATTTAGAGTTGGGAAATAAACAATTACGTTTTGAATTATTATAACAAAACGTAGTTTTGGAGAAAACAATTAATTTATTGCTTCACACTTTTTCATGCACATATCTGCCATTTCTAAGTGTTTGTGCAATGCTGGAAGCATGTTTGCCGCCATTTTTTTTATGTCTGGATCAACAGCATCGTTTGATGCTTTTTCAAATTTGCTAATAGCATCTTTGTGACCATTAACCATTTTTTTACAATATGCTAAGTCAAATTTCTTGCCTGATTTAGTACTCATTTCTTTATAGGCATCATTTACATCGTCTGTTTTTACTTCTGGAAGGCTGATTGATTTACTCATCGCAAGGGTAGATAAATCTGTCATAGCTTTGGTGTGAGCCTCAACCATCATTTTTCCTAATTCTTTCACATCCGTAATAGAGCCTTTTTCCTCGGCTAATTTTCCTAAACTAATTTCTTCTTGATTGATTTCTGCCACATTCACTAAGAATTGTGCGTCTGCTTCGTTTTTCATTCCATTCATTTTTGCATCATTTTTGTCTTCTGCTACTTCTTTAGAATCTTCCATTTTTGGCTTATTATTGCAAGAAGTTATTCCAAAAGACATGACGCAAAATAAAGCTATTAGAAAGGGTACTGAATTTAATTTTCTACTTATTATCATGATTTTGTTAGTTTTATTGGTTTTGTTTGAAATCGATTTATTTTACAAAGTTGCGAACCAACCCAACCATAAGTATTACATAACTTTACATATAACTTACATCATTCACACATTATCTTGAATTGGTTTTATTGAATTGGTTTTACTGCAACTTATTATAATTCCATCAATAACATAGGCACGCAAAAACACTAACATGAAAATTTTGGGTTTTCATGTTAGTGTTTGCTTAAAAAAGATTTTCTATTCTGGAAGAAAAAAGATAAAGGTGGCACCATCATCAGGTTTGCCTTCTGCCGTGATAAAACCAGCATGATTTTCCACAATTTTTTTGCATATAGAAAGCCCAATACCAGTGCCTGAATATGCGGTTTTGTGGTGAAGGCGTTGAAAAAGTATGAATATATTTTCAACGTATTTTTGGTCAAATCCTATTCCATTGTCTTTAAAAGATATTTTATAATAAATCTTTTCATTACTTATTTGGATTATTTTATTACCCTCTGTTTGTAATAATCGCAAGGTTGGATTCTTTTTTGCCGTGATTTTCTCGCAATTGATTTCAATAATCGGGGCTATTTCAGCTTTACCATACTTTAGCGAATTACTCATTAAATTGATGAATAATTGCTGAATCTGGAATGGGATTACATTTAAAATGGGGAGTTGGGAGAATGTTATTACTGCATTTTTTTCATTAATTGCCTCCGCTAATTCTCGCTTTGCATTTTTTAATAATAGCGTTAAATCAACTTCTTCAAATACTTTTTCTGCTTTATTTGTGCGTGAAAATAACAATAAATCATCAATTAAAACCCTCATTCTTTGGGCAGATAATTGAATTCTGGTAAAATATTCCTTCCCAATTTCGGACATTATCTTCAGTTCATTTTCTTCAATTCGGGAAATAAATAATTGTATTTTACGAAGTGGTTCTTGCAAATCGTGACTTGCTATATGGTTAAATGATGCCAATTCAGTATTAGATTGCATCAATTCTTGATTTTTGGTTTCTAAGGTTAGACTGTTTAAATATTGTTCGGTAATATCAGAATTAATCCCAATAAGCGTGTTTTTCCCGTTTACGTCAATTAAAGACTTGGCGATAGATTTGATGTAACGAATATGTCCATCTTTACGAATAATTCGAAAAAAAGCTGGTTTTGTATTCATTTCGTTCAGCACCTCCTGTCCTCCTTCTTTAACGATATGACGGTCTTCTGGATGAACAAATTCAAGATATTTTTCAATGGTTGATTCAAAAGATTGTGGTTCGCAACCTAACAATTGGTATTGATTATCGGAATATTTTAACGTATTGGTTACTAAATCCCACTGCCAGGTACTAAATTCACCAATTTCTTCGGCGTGTTTGATGGATTCGGTCGAAATAAGTAATTCTGCATTTGATTTCTCTAATTCACTATTTCTTTTTTCTAATTCAATATTACTTAAATGACTTTCCGTAACATCATTTATCATTCCAATATGAGTCTTATTATTTTCATTATTACCAATCATTTTACCCATAGATTTAAAATATCGGATGACTCCATCGGTTCTGATTATTCTATAAAAACGAAGGTACGTATCGGCCTTCTTGATAGTATTTATTGAACCTTTTGTAAAAATATGCCTGTCTTCAGGGTGAACAAATTTTAAATAGTTTTCAAAAGTAGGTTCAAAAGAGTGTGGTTCACATCCTAATAATCTGTATAAATTATCCGAATAAATTAGTTTGTTTGATTGAATATCCCATTGTGTGAAGCAAAAATTTCCAATTATTTCGGCGTGGTTAATTGATTCATTGACAATAATTAATTCTTCATTAGCTTTTTTAACATTTTTCAAGTCACGATTAATCATCAAATAGGATACGACAAAAATCAAAACCGTGAAAAGAAAAAGTAATAAAGTAAAGTTAGGCGTAAAAGAAATTTCGTCTTCATATTTAGCTTTTCTTGCTTTCAAGTAAACCATTTCTAAGTCAATCATTTCATTAACTTTTGAACGAATAGTATCCATAACAATTTTGCCCTTGAACAAAGAAGTATTCAACTGGTCTGCATTAGTAGATTTTTTTATGATTAACGCTAAAGAAGCATTAAAAAGTAGATATCTTAAATCAATTAATTTATTGAGTGAATCTAACTTATTTTGTTGTTTAAGATTATCAGCGGTTAATATTTTTAAGTCCTTTAATGAGTAATTTATTCTCTCTCTTGAACCATTGTATGCTTTAAGATAATCGGAGTTTTGGGTAATAATATACCCTCTTTGTCCAGATTCGGCATCTTTCAAGTAAGAGATTAATTGTTCTATTTGAAGGTGAACTTGCTGGGAATGTATCACTAACTTCGTTGACTCTGAAAAAGCAAGAATGTGTCTGTAAGTAATAGCTGAGATAAAAATTAGGATGAACAAAGCAGCAAGAAATGTTCTTTTGAGAAAGATTGAGGATGTAAAGATGGACTGAAGGTTCATAAATCGAAGTTATGAATTTAAAGGCTCAATAAAAAATTATCTCTATTCAATCCAGATGTGTGATATTGCCAATTAAGGGTAATTACTTCCGATAGTACTTTTTTGAGGGAAGAGAAATTATTGGGTTTTTTTATATAAACATTTGCACCCCTCACGAAGGTTTCCTCAATATCTTTTTCAGAGGCAGAAGTTGAGTAAATGGCAATAGCAATATTTTTTAATCGGTCGATATTTTTAATTTCATTCAAACAATCCAAGCCCGTTTTGATGGGCATATTCAAATCAAGAAAAATCACGTGCGGCAACGTCACATCATCTTGAGTGAGATGATCAATTAATTCTTGTCCGTCCTTCACAACGTTTACAACGGTGTTAATTTTTAATTCTTTGATTGCATCACTAAAAAATAGACGGTCATCTTCATCATCGTCGGCAAGTAGTACATATATTGTTTCATTTTGCATTATGGAAAGTATTAAAAATTAGCAAATAATTTTGGTTGTGTTTATCTTTTTATAATTGAATGTGTACTGAGTGATGGATTTTCAAAATTTTACCTAAACGTATAGTCAAAACCCATTATTTTAAGAATTGTTCATAGCATTTTCACGTCTTTTAATAATAATCCTTTTAAAAGTTGTGGGGGTTAAACCCGTTGTATTCTTAAACTGTGTGCAAAAATGGGCAAGGCTACTATAATTCAACTTATGGGCAATTTCAGTAAAGGACAATTCATTAATAGTAATCAGTTTTTTGGCCAATTCAACTCTGTGTAATATAATGAAATTTTCAATTGATGTGTAAGTAACTTCGGCAAAAACATTCGAGATGTAACCATAGCTATGCGAAAGTTTATCAGCTAAATGAGAGGATATTTTTGCGGTTGGAAGTTTATCATCCAAGTAAATCATCTCAATAATGGCATCTTTAATTTTCTGAACGAGAATATTCTTATTACTTTCTACTATTTCAATTCCGTAATTATTTAAACCTACATAAAGTTCTTTTAATTTATCCGTTGAAATATCTTCTCTTATTTCCACTTCACTATATCCCAACAAGGCATAAGACAGTTTCAGTTTATCCAATTGTTCTTGTAGAATCTTTTTACAGATTTCATTTATATCATATTTGATGTAAAGTTTCATATTAACTTTTAATGTTTCACATTTGTACTTCAAATATAACACAAAATTAGTTTACACAAAATTTTACACAACAAAAACTCTTTTCCGCAACAAACGGATAGTTTTTGTTGATACGAATAAGAGTTTTAAGGATTAATGTACGTAATTTAGCGTTTTACCTACATAATTAATTTCAAAGCTTTTTCTTGTTGAATTTTACTTTTTTGTTCACGTTTCAAAAACTTTTCCAACGTTAATCTTGCCATTAAATAGCTCACAGTTGATTCTGCACCTTGATTTAAATTAACACAATTTTCTTCAAGCCCATCATAACATCCGCCAGTGCATGGATTATAGATTATTTGCTGCAAATGATTATTCCCCAAAAACCATTCAAAAGCAATATCCAATTTTTTCTTATAAGTTTCATCTTGAAAAACTTCATAAAATTTATTTAAAGCCAAAATAGTATAGGCAATATCAATAGGTTGCTCACCACCAACAACAATTTTATCTATATTATCGCCCTTATGGAACCAGCCTTTGTTTGAAATCACCTTAATTCTGTTTTCAAGATATATTTTCGATAACAGGAAATCGAAGGTTTTTTTTGCAATATCTTTATACAATTGTTCACCCGTTACCATGTAAGCACACAAAAGAGCTTCTGGCAGAATACTATTTCCGTAGGTCAGATAACTTTCAAACCAATTCCAATCTTTTTCTGATTCATGTCGATACATTTGCACCAAACGATCAGTCAATTCTTTAATTAAAGCAATGTCCTGAACTGATTTATTTTCAACATTTCTATAATATAAACCCTTAATAATAAATGCCATAGCTCTGGTTGAGTGAATTTTATACACCCTTGACAAAGCAGCTTGCATCGTTAATTGGGCATCATCAATTAATTCTTTCGGTAAAATATCGCTCATCGAAATTAAATAGCCTAAAGCCCAAATTGCCCTTCCATTGGAATCAGCAAGGTTTGTCTGGAAATTTTGTTGCGTGAAATTTCTATTTTCATCTACGTAATTCAAAAAATATCCGTCTGATTGCAAACAAAATTCAATGAAATTATAGTAAATATTAATGTATTTTAAATCTTCTTCATTCTTGGTAAATTCATAATGCTGGCACATGGCAACCATGGCACGGGCGTTGTCGTCGAGGGTATATCCAGAATCAATATCGGGCTGATTAATGATAGAAAATTGATAAATCCCGAAACTCGTCGTCATTCTTTTCACATGATCGAGATTAACAGCAGGGATTGTATATTTTAATGAAATTTGACGTTCGCTCATAGTTTCAAACAATAAAGCATGAGAAATGGCGGCATTTTCCCAAACCGATGGAACAATTCTATGCAAGCCTTTCATGCTGACGCTTTTTCTTAATTCCTCTTGGTCGAGAAGAGCAATCACAGCAAGTGACAATTGTTCTGGGTTCTCGAAATCAACAATAATCCCAGCATCATCTTGCAAAACTTCTTGTGCGTGAGGAATTGGTGTGGAAACAATGGCACAACCGCAACTCATGGCGTAAGAGAATGTTCCAGATACCGCCTGATTTGGATTTTTTGATGTAAACAGATAAATATCTGTGAGTTGCAAATATTCTAAAAGGTCGGGCAAAGCAACAAATTTATTTACAAATTGCACATTATCTTGTAAATTCAAGGCTTCAACTTTGGCTTCGAGCATCATTCGGTATTTCTCGCCTTCGTCTTTCACCACCGACGGATGAGTTTTTCCAATGATTAAAAATACAACATCTGGATTATTTTCAACAATGAGTGGAAGTGCATCTAAAGTTGTTTCAATACACTTACCCGAACTCAAAAGCCCGAAAGTGGATAACACTTTCTTACCCTTTAAGTTGTATTTTTCCTTCAATAACTCTTTATCAGAATGAGCCACTAAATGCGTTCCGTGAGGTATTACGGAAATTTTTTTTTGCTTAATACCATAATCATTCATCAATAATTTGGCGGACAAATCGGTCATTACAATAATCGACTTACAAGCCTCCACAATTTGTTGAACCTTCAGTTTTAAGTTTTGATTAGGTTTTGGCAGAACAGTGTGAAAAACAAGAACGGTAGGTTTTTTAAGAATATTTAAGAATTGTAAAAATTCGTAATCTTTATCTCTGAAAAGACCAAATTCATGCTGAACCATTACGATTTTAACGGAAAAATCATTATTGATTGTTTCAGCTAATTTTACAAACGATTTTTTTTTGTCAATGTCAAGGATGTATTTTATTTCGTCATTATAGTGATGCTTTTCGTTTCCCGTTTCGATTGGACAAACACTAATTTTGAATGAATTGCTATACTTATTAAGCAATGCTTTTATCAAATCCTGAGAATACGTGGCAATTCCACACTCTCGGGGCGGATAAGAAGTTACGAATAAAATTTCAGGAAGCTTGTTGTCATTTTCCGAAAGGGGTAAAATGGCTTTTGAAGCAACTTTTTTTCGTTCGCCAAATAATTGGCGGATACTATGATTAACCATTATTTCATTTCTCATTTTCTTCGGCAGACTCTTTTAAATTATGAATGAATCGAAACTCGTTCACGATAATTCATAATTAATTCAACATTTATAATTCTAAATTACGTTTTTTAGGTTGGGCTAAATAATTACGTGTGACATCAATTCTGTTAATAATCCTGATAGACTGACGGAAGCAACGGCAATTTGTTCATCGGCAGCCCCATAATAAATGTAAATTGTATCATTTACCGTTATCGTTCCAGTTGGAAAACAGACGTTATTAACTTCTCCTTTTGTTTCCCATTCTTCTTCAGGTTTAAACAAAGGATAGGGTAATCGAGCAATTTCCTTTTGTGGGTTTTGCAAATCAAGCAACGAAACACAAGCAGTATAGACATACCCGTTCAGGGTATCATGCACGCCATGATAAATTACTAACCAACCTAATTCCGTTTCAATGGGTGGACAACCTCCTCCCAGATAGCTTACTTCATGCTCATACTTTGGGCAAAGAACTCTGTTATCATTAAAATGAATTAAGTAGTTTTGCCAAAATTCTGGCGTAAGTTCCAATAAATCATGTACGCAAACAATTTGGATATCAGGTTTTATACGGTGTAGAAAGAAAAATTTTCCATTAATTTTTCTCGGGAAAAACACTACATTTTTATCCCAGAGCAATACTTTAATCCCCTTTTTTTCAACAATTCTCTCATGTTCATTATACCGTTGATATTTTTCGTTTAAAGTAGTTCTTGAACCTGCCAACCGATTAAATTCACGATAAGTAATTTGAGGAACCATGAGACCTTTCTTTTCCCATGTTATTAAGTCTTTCGAAATTGCGTACGCACACAAGGCGTTCACGCCATCGTAGGCAGCATAAGTAAGGTAGAAAGTATCTTCAATTTTGACGATTCTTGGGTCTTCAATACCATGCACTTCATAGTCAAATTGGGGAAATAAGACTGGTCCATCAAAACGTTGCTCAACGGTCAAGGGGTCACTCAATTTGCAATAACCTATGCTGGAATAATTCCCTTTGCCGACGGCCCTATAAAAGAGATGAATTATGCCTCCATCACATATTACAGCAGGATTTAGCACCCCTTCATTCTCAAAACCAAGCGTGGTTTTATTAAGTAAAATACCTTCTTTTTTGACCTCTACCATGATTATTTTGTGAAGATTTATTCCTCAAAAAAATTCAATAAAACCTAAATTAAGAACAAATTATTCTTTTTTAAGAAGTACAAAGGTGATAGATTATAAAGGCAAAAGTGTTATATAACTTTAAGAAATAGTTACAATATTCACACATTAGTAGGGCGTATCTCATACGTCCATATTAACAAAATATGAAATACGTCCGTGCAAAATCTCACGAAATTTACCCCTAAAATTTATGTTTAATTAGGTACAATAACTTCCAAACAATCAGGCATAATAGTGGCTTTTATTTCCTTTACTTTACCCAAATATTCTCCATCAATTTGGAAATGGACTTTTCTGTAAGATTTAATGAATAATTCGTTGGTTTGAAAAATTTCAGTTTTTTCTGAATCATAAGGTTCGTGTGAAACAATCATTTTAAACATTTCAAGAATTGATATTTTTTTAATGACAATTACTTCAAATAATTCATCGTCTAATTTTCCGATTGGATTAATAATTGCCCCAGTTCCATATTTTGTGGCATTGGCAATCACAATCATTTTTGCCTTTATTTTAATTTTTGTCTGACCAATTTTCATCTGCACAACCATCAATGGATTTTGCCACAATACTTTTAAGGAAGCCATGAAGTATCCCCACATTCCACGCACTGGCTGATTTTCAAATTCTTTTACCACGTAGGCATTTAAACCAACATCGCTCAAATGAATACATAATTGCCCATTGATTTGGACGGTATGAATTTTTTGGGAATGTCCCGCAACAAGCAAATTCAGGGCTTGCACTGGAACATTGCTAATTCCTAATTCCTTTGCTAAACCATTGGCAGAACCCGCTGGAAGAATTCCTAATTTGATTTTTGTTTTTAAGATACATTCAGCCACTAATTTTATCGTTCCATCTCCCCCAACCGCAACGGCTATATCAGGCAAAAACAACTTGATTTTTTCTTTTATCGTTTCAATATTACAGTGCTGAGTGAGATAATATAATTCAATGTCGTGGTTATAATTAACAAAATAATTTTTAATCTCCTTGGACCAATCTGTTGTATTATTTCCAGAACCAAGGTTAATGATAAAAAATAATTTGAGGTTTTCTGATTGGGTCATGGAATGATTTTTTGATATTGAAATACAGAAGCATAAAGCGATTTTACCGATAAAATATATGTCAAAAGAACCATACCAGTTCGCCCATGTCAAGGTTTATCACGGCTATGGGCATAAGAATAATTTGGTCGTTTACGGTCATGTTCTGGCGGGTAAACCTGTGAGAGAAAGCAAGTTCACGGATAATATTTTCTCTAATGTCATACATTTAACCAGGTTATTTTTTGTTAAACCTATTCCCAATGCTCGAGTACAATTAATCTGGGAAAATCAGGCTTTATTCACAACAACTGAGAAGGATGGATTCTTTAAATTTGAGTGGAAATCAATTAATTATGTTCCCGCAGGATGGCATCAAATAATAGTCCATTTACTTGGTAATCAAGACATAATTGCAACAACAGGGGAAGGCAAAATATTCGTGCCTCATTCAACCCAATATGGTTTTATTTCGGATATTGATGATACTGTTTTAATTTCTCATTCTGCCACAACGGGCAAAAAATTGAGAGTAATGTTTACAAAAAATCCAAGAAGCAGAAAAACTTTTGCCGATGTAGTGAAATTTTATAATTTATTGGCAAAAGCACATACTGAACCCGAAACACTTAATCCGTTTTTCTATGTTTCGAGCAGTGAATGGAATTTGTATGATGACTTAAATGAGTTTTTCAAGTTTAATGGTTTACCAAAAGGAGCTTTCCTTTTGAATCAAATAAAACGATGGTATCAATTATTCAAAACGGGGAATACAAAACATCAAGGAAAATTGATAAGGGTAAAACGAATTTTGGATGCTTTTCCAAAACAAAGGTTTATTCTTTTAGGAGATAATTCGCAGAGCGATCCCGATATTTACGTTGCCCTTGCCAATAAATACCCTGATAAAATTGTAGCCATTTATATTAGAAATATCAGTCCAGAAAAGGAAGAATATGCAACAAATATACTGAAAACCTTGCAAGATAAAACCATTGAGACTTGCCTTTTCAAACATACTGACGAAGCTATTTTACATTCAAAGTCTATTAGATTAATTGTGTAAATAGGTATAAAAAACGCTGGCAAGATTCAGTATCTTGCCAGCGTAAATTTTAAATATATATTTTCTAAATAATTACTTTCCAAAGGCTGACTTTAAGTTTTTCGAAGCCAAAGCTTGGGCATCTTTTGCTTGTGGAACAACGGTAGCCATACCAAAAAATTCGTGCGTAACACCATCATATAATTTATACTCTGTTTCCACCTTGGCGGCTTTTAGCTTCTCACTCAACCACTTTCCTTCGGTTTGTAAAGGATCTATTTCTGCTCCAACAATTAGTGTTTTTGGTAAGCCAGCAAGATTAGCATTCACTAAATTGATGCGTGGGTCAGCCGATTGGTCATTACTTACTAAATAGTTTTTAATAAACCACTCCATCATTGGTTTACTCAATGGTTTTGCAGCGGCATATTTCACATAACTTTCATTATTCATATCATTACTCGCAATAGGATATACCAAAACTTGATACAAAGGCATTTGTATTTTATTATCCCTTGCCATAATACTTACATTTGCGGCAAGATTACCACCTGCACTTTCACCCACAAGAGCAACTTTCGAAGCATCCCCTTTGAAAGAAGCAGCATTTTTTAGTACCCATTTATAGGCATCAAAAGCAACAGTATGTGCCATTGGAAATTTATGTTCTGGCCCTTTTGGATATTCTACGGAAACTATAATAGCACCAGTTTGCTCGCACAACCCTTGCGTGCTTCCGCCATACACATTGATATCAGCAATTACAAATCCACCGCCATGATAATATACAATTACTGGATATGGTGCTGTACCTGCTTGTGGTGTATAAATACGCACGTGCGTTTTGCCACCAGTTACGGGAATATCCTTACCCATTGTATCGCAAAGTGCTGTGGGCATCGGCATATTATGCTCCTTCATTACTGCCATCACCGCATCCGTGGGGGTTGGTTGCATTCGTGCTGCTTTGGCGGTAAGTGTTTCAATCGGCTTTCCACCTAAACTAACAAGTTTTTCGATAACTACCTGCATTTCAGGCTGTATTGTTGTCCCCCAAGCTGGAACTCCACCACTCGGATTCAAATTCACCTTTTCATTTTCATCAACAATGCTATCTTTTGCATATTGGTTTACTTCAGCGGTATCAGAAGATTTTGGCTTATTGTCACAAGAAATGATAGAAAACATAAAACTACCCATTACAAGAAGATTCACGATTATTGATTTTGATTCCATGATTACTAATTTAGTGTGATGAATTTTAACATGATTTATTCAATTGCAAATTTATTAATCCAGACAATCATAAGTATTATACAATTTTTGAAATAAATTACACTTTTCACATATTTGAAAATTTACTAATTGTGAAGTTTACCAATTTTAAATTGAGGTAATGTTCGGAGATATTTTATACGATAATGAGGTGACATCAAACAAAAAACGTCCTCTAATTAAGAGAACGTTTTTATAATACCTAACCACTATTTAATGTTTTTATAATTTTATAAGAAGAGATTAAACAAATAAGTCTTATTCTATCTTTCGCAATTTTATTCGTTTTAAACTTTTTGCTCTTACTAAGGATATTCAAAATTTATAATACAAAGGTGAGAAAGAAAAGTAGTAAATGAATTATATAATTTTTTAAAAAAATTATATAATTCCCACATTTTCTTATTCTTTGAAAAAAAAGTCTTTCATAAAAGCATATTGTTGATTTTCTATTAATTTGTTGGTTTGTTCCACCTCAATTTTAATATTACAAAGGTGATTATCTTCCACTAAAATGTTCAATAATTCAGCTTTTGCATTGATTGATCTAAATAGTATTCAATTAGGTAATGTCAGTTTTGAATACCGTCAAATGAGCATCTGAATTATCTATACAAATACCCAATCTTCTCGGATTTTTCATTGCGTTTGAGGTTTTATTATATTTCACTAATGTGACTCGGAGCGTATTTTTTCAAAATATCAACCAATGAATTGTAATATTCTTGTAAATTTTTTATATTTATTTCAGGTGTTTCAACATCTGGAATGGTAATGGTCATTTCCGAAATATACTTTGATAGTTCAGGATATTTATCCCTAATTATCATAGTAACCTTTAGAATATCAGCATTAAGTTCATGTTCAGTTTTCATATTATTAATATTGATTTTTTGAATAATATTTATTTCTAAAATCAGCTTTCATAGACAATGAGTAAGATTATATTCATGCTATTTAAGTATGTCATCTTCCCTCAACTTTTCTTCTACCTCCTCGGTTATTTGTTCAACTAATTCTGCATAATCTTTAGCAATTTCTTTAATTTCAAGTTCTGTTTTATGCTCAACATTTATAACTGAATTGCTGGCGTTCTCATGCGCTGAAACAAGTTCATTCAACTTTAAGTGCAATGAAGCAGAAAAACGATTAAATGATTTTTGAATCATAAAAAAACTTAAAAAAGTAATTCCTAGTATAATATCTCCAATACAATGATGAAGATCTTGTTTAAAAAATTCCTTTTCAGAAAGCCAAAATATGACTGTGAAAAAAGCAATAATAAATGTTATCGAATTTCCTAAAATAGCTGTAGCAATGGAGGTAAGTTTTTCAAAACTGTTCTCTAAATACCAATACAATCTTTTCATACAGAATTTCGTTAAAATCGTGGTTTCGTTAAAGTAAAAAAACAGATTTGCCGAATTTTAACAAAAAACGTCTTGATTTAGCAAATCTTAAAATTATTCAAAAAATAAATTAAAATTATTTCATTTTAGGTCTTTTCATCGACATCATCTTGCCCGACATATCAAGATGATCACCATTTTTCATTTTCATTGTTGTACCATTTTTGTTCATACAAGTACCATCGGTCATAACCTTTGTGCCATTGTCTAAGGTAACATCACTTTCCATTGCCATCATTTTCCCATCCTTCATCATCATCATTTTGCCATCTTTCATCATCACGCCATCTCTGTGTTTCATACCCATTTTATGAGTCATTTTCTTTCCCATTTTCATTTTCCCAGTTCTGTGTGTTGTGTCTTGGCTCATCACAACATTAAAATCTATACTTGCAAATGTGCTTAAAGAAAATAAAATTGCGCAAAATGTTAACATTAAATTTTTCATCATTTTTGTTGTTTATAGTTTTATATAATTAAGACTCAAAGTTCAAAAGTATCAATCTTGAAAGTGTTACACAATTGTTAAAATATATTACATCTTTCACACATCATAATTAAAAACATCGAATTTTAATTAAAATATTAACCCTTAACTAACTCTTTATCAAATGCTTATAAACACTACAATCATAAAATTTCATAGTTGGGAATAGCAAAAAAACTAAGTATTTATTCCCTCAATAAAATCAATTAGATCACTATTTAGTTTATCCTTTTCTGTGATAAATAATCCGTGTGGAGCATCTTCATAAACAATATATTTAGCATGAGATATCATCTTTGCCGTTCTGTTTCCCGAAACTTCAATAGGCACGATTTTGTCAGCATCGCCATGAATGATTAAGGTTGGAACTGTAATTTTCAGTAAATCATCTCTAAAGTCTGTTTGTGAAAATGAAAGTACACACTCCGTTGTTGCCTTGTGCGAACTCATCAAGCATAGAGCTTGGTTCCAAGCTAACATTGGGTCACTAATTGCTTCATTGAACAAACTCACTCCGTAGAATTGCTTCCCAAAATTTTCAAGAAATTTAGGACGGTCTTTTTCAATACTTTCAATCATTTCATCAAATACCTCTTTATCTACACCTTCAGGATTACCGTTTGTTTTCAACATAAAAGGCGTTACTGCACTAATCAGCACTACTTTACTAATTTTATCGATTCCGTATTTGCCAATATATCGAGCAATTTCTCCACCGCCCATTGAAAAACCCACCAATGTTACATCCGTTAAATGTAAGTGATCGAGCAATGCTTTTAAATCATCGGCGAGGGTATCATAATCATAATTTTCCCAAGGATAATCAGACTTCCCGAAACCTCGGCGATCATAAGCAATGCAGCGAAAATTGTGCAGTGGAAGTTCGGATAATTGGTATTCCCACATGGCATGATTTAATGGCCAGCCGTGAATAAATACTACGGGTTTTCCTCGACCTAAGTCTTCATAAAATAAGTTTACGGAATTGCCCAAGGCATCTGGAGTTGTTTCAATGAATTTCATGTATTCTTGAATTTAAATTAATTTAACCTTACAAAATTCAGCAATACTTGATGGTAAAGTGTTATATTAATTTTAGAAAAAATTATATCATTCACACCTTATGAATAAAGTAATTTCATTTAATTATACATGCAACATTCTTATTTTTAGCACCTTAACTACTCTAAAGCAGATAAAAATTTTATTTACGTGAATCCCTTGCCACGTGGATAATTCTTCCAATGAGTCCAAAACAAGCGATTCCGCCGAAAATGACAATTATTAATGTTTTCTCATTTATTCCCATCGAAAACAAGGTCATAATTCCCCAACTCAATAAAATAGCGAGCATTGTTCCCGCAATTCCCAAAAGGATGTAAGCAATATTTTTCATGTTATGTCATTTTTGGATGATATGTATATTCAACCATTTATATCAACAATGTTCTTGAATTTTAGTTAATTTTAAATTATTAATTTCATCACAATAAATTTACCATGAAAAACTTATCCCTAACAATTGGCGTTGCTTTGTTATTAGCATCTTGTCAAAAAGAACAAAAAGCAGTCCAAATGAATCCAGACGTGATTAAAGCCCCAATGGTGGCTATAAAACCTCATCCAATGACGCTCCACGGAGACACTCGTCAAGATAACTATTACTGGTTGAACGACCCAAAAAATCCAGAAGTCATCAAATATCTCAATGAAGAAAATGCCTACGTTGATGCTGTGATGGCTCCCACAAAAGCCTTACAAGACACACTTTTTAACGAAATGAAAGGGCGTGTGAAAGAAAAAGATGAATCTGTACCTGTGAAGGATGGCGATTATTACTATTATTCAAAATACGTTGAAGGGGGAGAATATCCAGTCTATTGTCGTAAAAAGGGCACTTTGGAAGAAAAAGAAGAAATCCTGTTAGATGGTAATGCGATGGGAAAAGGAAAAACTTATTTCAATATTGGTGGCTTTGAAATTGCTGACAATGAGCAAATTATGGCTTTTGGCGTTGATACGATAAGTCGAAGAAATTATACACTCAAATTTAAAGATTTGAAAACGGGTAAGTTACTAAAAGACCAAATAAAAAATACTGAAGGCGGTTCGTATGCGTGGGCAACCGACAACAAGACGATTTTCTACATGGTTCGTGACCCTCAGACTTTGCTTGCCTCAAAAGCCTATCGCCATGTTTTGGGAACTGATCCAAAGACGGACGTTTTAGTTTATACTGAAAAAGATCCACAATTTTACACGGGAATTGGAAGAACAAAATCTAAGAAATACATCATTTCAATGTCCGACCACAATGGTATTTCTTCAGAATTTAGATTATTAGATGCTTCAAATCCGACAGGAGAATTTGTAACATTTTTTCCAAGAAAACATGGTTTACAGTATTACATTGAACATTTTGGTAATAAATTTTATGTCAGAACCAATGCCGACGGAGCAACAAACTTCAAATTAATGGAAGTTGAAGAAGGGAAAACTGTTAATATAAAAAATTGGAAAGAAGTTATTCCTCACCGTGCTGATACCTATTTGGAGGGCATGGAAGTTTTCAAAAATCATTTGGTTTTGGAGGAAAGAAGTAATGCACTTTTGCATTTGAGAATCATCAATCAAACTGATAAAAAAGAATATTACGTGAAATTTGATGAACCTGCATACGATGCTGGCGTGAGTGCAAACCCCGATTTTGATACGAATATTCTGCGTTTTAGCTATACTTCTCTGACAACCCCAAGCTCAACTTTCGACTATAACATGGACACGAAAGAGGAAAAATTAATGAAAGAACAAGAGGTTTTGGGCGAATTTAAAAAAGATGATTATGTAACAGAAAGGTTATTTGCTATCGCTCGTGACGGTGTGAAAGTACCCGTGTCAATTGTTTATAAAAAAGGCTTCAAAAAAGATGGTTCGCAACCACTTTTGCAGTATGCTTATGGTTCGTATGGCTACTCTACTGACCCTTATTTCTCAGCGGCTCGTTTGAGTTTATTGAATCGTGGATTTGCCTTTGCGATTGCCCACATTCGTGGCGGACAAGAGATGGGTCGTCAATGGTATGAGGACGGAAAATTATTAAAAAAGATGAATACTTTTAATGATTTCATCGACGTTTCAGAATTTTTATTGAAGGAAAAATTTACTTCAAAAGATAAATTATTTGCCAATGGAGGTTCTGCGGGTGGTTTATTGATGGGAGCAATTGCAAATATGCGTCCAGATTTATACAAGGGCATTTTAGGAGGTGTACCTTTTGTGGATGTGGTAACTACGATGTTAGACGAAACAATTCCGCTGACAACGGGCGAATGGGAAGAATGGGGAAATCCGAAAGATAAGGTTTATTATGACTACATGAAATCATATTCTCCGATTGATAATGTCGTGAAAAAAGATTATCCTAATATGTTAATAACTACGGGTTTACACGATTCTCAAGTGCAGTATTTTGAACCAGCCAAGTGGGTTGCAAAATTACGGGCTTTAAAAACTAATAATAATCTTCTACTTTTCCATTGCGA
>JACMRQ010000439.1 GCA_014376355.1 Arcicella sp.
TCAGTATCTTAATTTTATTATAAAAGTAATGGAGTTAGCCACTATACTCATGAATTTCTGATGATTCACACTTATCAAGAGATTACACCAAAACCGAAAACAAATCAGGTTGTTCATTAAGCTCTTGATACACAATATTTTCTGCCTTCATTCGCTCGATTAAGGCATGGTAATCTTCTTTATTTTTTAATTCTACTCCCAACAAAACAGGTCCAGATTCACGGTTAGTTTTCTTTTGATATTCAAATAAAGTAATGTCGTCATCGGGTCCTAAAACGTTGTTCAAAAAATTGCGCAATGCTCCTGCTCGTTGTGGAAAACGAACCACAAAATAATGTTTTAATCCTTCATAAAGTAATGAACGTTCCTTGATTTCTTCGGTGCGAGTAATGTCATTATTGCCCCCAGAAACCAAACATACTACGTTTTTGCCTTTAATTTGGTCTTTCATAAAATCCAAAGCTGCAATCGTTAAAGCTCCTGCGGGTTCTGCTACGATGGCTGATTCGTTGTATAATTCCAGAATAGTTGTACAAACTTTTCCTTCGGGAACGATGATAATATCGTCTAAATTTTGCTGACAAATGGCAAACGGAATTTCACCAACTCGTTTCACGGCGGCACCGTCCACAAACCTATCCATCGTCTCCAATTCCACCACATGACCTGCCTCAATACTTGCCTTCATGGATGCCGCCCCCGCAGGTTCAACACCGATTATTTTTGTATGAGGAGAAAGTTGTTTAAAAACTGTCGAAATACCCGCTGAAACACCTCCACCACCAATAGCGAGAAAAATATAATCTATCCTAACATTGGCATCTTTAAAAATTTCCAAACCCACCGTTGCTTGTCCCGTAATAACATCAATATCATCAAAAGCAGATACAAAAGTGGCTTGATGTTCTTCGCAATATTGTTTGGCAGCTTTGGCGGCATCGTCGTAAGTATCACCCACTAACATTATTTCAATATCATCTCGACCGAACATTTTTACTTGTTTAATCTTTTGATTTGGGGTAGTAGTGGGCATGAAAATGGCTCCTTTTACTTTCATTTTATGACAAGCATACGCCAATCCCTGAGCGTGATTTCCTGCCGAAGCACACACAACTCCTTTGGCTAATTCAGCTTTTGAAAGCCTCGACATTTTGTTATACGCTCCCCTAATCTTGTAGGAACGAACAATTTGTAAATCTTCCCTTTTTAAGTAAATATTAGCGTGATACCGCTCAGAAAGAATAATATTTTCCATCAATGGTGTATGAACAGCAATACCTCGCAGTCTTTCAGCGGCTTCATAAACACTTTCTAAACTTGGGGATATGATTGATTTTATTTTATTACTCATGGTGTTGTGTTGCTGGTAATAATAGTTTGTCAAATGTTGAAGTTGATATTTAAGAAAATGGTTAATTATGTACGGTCAGACGATAATTACATTTCTAAACTAATTATTTAATAACGTACTTTCTCTTTTGTCTGACAAAATATGATGCTTTTAAAACTGTAAGTTTAACCAAATAAAATACGTCTGCAAATTAACGATAATAATCGCTATTTCAAAAACGAATACCTGTCCGATTACGTACAAAAAC
This sequence comes from Arcicella sp., assembly GCA_014376355.1. Classification (GTDB taxonomy): domain Bacteria; phylum Bacteroidota; class Bacteroidia; order Cytophagales; family Spirosomataceae; genus Arcicella. The sequence goes on from JACMRQ010000439.1 coordinate 1,599, forward strand.
TGTATCAAAAGCGAACAGTTTTATTTTATAAAATATTTATAAAATACTGAAAATCAAATGATTGTCTTTTTGGCATAAAGTTGTCTATATTATTATCGAAACTTATTTAACATTCAATAATTCACCACAACAATTCAAAAATTAATGTCATGGATAGAGTAATAGAAAAAAAAAGATGGTCAATGAAACGAGTTCTTCCGATTGCGGGAGGTATTGCTTTAGTTGGTTTAATTGCAGCGGCTTATTTGAATACCACGGGTAAACCAAAATTGAATGTTGAACAAGACCGATTGATGATTTCGGAAGTTTCGAAAGGAAATTTTCAAGAATTTATTCCTATTAATGGCGTTGTTTTACCGATTCAAACCATTTATTTGGATGCTATCGAAGGCGGACGGGTTGAGGAATTATATGCAGAAGACGGGGCAATGTTGAAAAAAGGTCAGCCGATTATGAAAATGGCAAATACTGACTTGGAATTATCTTTGGCTAATCAAGAAACTTCGGTTTTTGGTTTACAAACGCAAATGCAATATACCCGAAATTTGGCGGCTCAGGCAACTATTCAATACCAAAATTCACAGGCAGAAATTGATAATGGCGTGGCGGAGGCAGAAAGACTTTTTAAATTGAACGAAAGATTATACCGTGAAAAAGTGATTTCTGAACAAGATTTCAAAGCTTCATTGAATGCGTATAATTATCAAAATCGTAGGAGAAAATTAGTGAGCCGTACCTTAGACCAAGATTCTGTTACGACCAATCAACAAATTAATCAAATGCGAGAAACCATTAAGCGTAACCAAACGACTTTGGCTTTAATGCGTAAAAAAGCGGAGGATTTAATTGTGAAAGCTCCCGTTGATGGGCAATTAACTTCCAGAAATGCGGAGGTTGGGGAATTGAAAACTCGTGGACAAAGATTAGGTCAGATTGATGTTTTGAGTGGTTTTAAGGTTAGAGCTGATATTGATGAACACTATATTTCAAGGGTTTTTATCGGTTTGATGGGAGAATTTACTATTTCCGATAAAACGTATAAACTAAAAGTAAAAAAAGTTTATTCTCAAGTTACAAACGGTCGTTTTCAAGTTGATATGGAATTTGTGGGAACGCCTCCGAGCAACGTACGCCGTGGTCAAACCTTGCAAGTACGGCTTTCATTAAGTGATGATACTCAGGCAATTCTACTATCAAAAGGTGGTTTTTACCAACAAACGGGCGGAAACTGGATTTTTAAAGTGAATGAAAATGGCACGAAGGCATATAAAGTTGACATTCAATTAGGTCGTCAAAATCCTGAGTTTTATGAGGTGATGGGCGGTTTGAAAGTCGGCGATAAGGTAGTAACAAGTAGTTATGAAAATTATGGAGATATGCAGGAATTGGTGATAAAA
>JACMRQ010000052.1 GCA_014376355.1 Arcicella sp.
AAAGAAAAAGGGTTGCTGAAATAGTATTTCAACAACCCTTTTTTAAACTATTTCCATCATCTCTTCTTGAGCATAAAACACTGAAACTTCGTGTAGAATACCAATAATTTCTTCGTAGTTCATAGAAGTTACGAACCTCATTCTGAAATCTTTAAAATGAGGTATTCCTTTGAAATAACTGGCGTAATGTCTTCGCATTTCCACAATTCCCACGTGGTTTCCTTTCCACCGAATACTAAAATCTAAGTGCTTTCGGCAAACGTCTATCCGGTCTTCAATCGTAGGTGGAGCTAAATGTTCGCCCGTTTTGAAAAAGTGTTTTATTTCATTAAAAATCCAAGGATAGCCAATCGCTGCTCGACCAATCATGATACCATCCACGCCAAAACGATTGCGATATTCTAAAGCTTTTTCGGGTGAATCAACATCTCCATTACCAAAAATAGGAATTCTAATTCTTGGATTTTCTCGTACTTTAGCAATTAATCGCCAGTCAGCATCGCCTCTGTATAATTGAGCTCGTGTACGTCCGTGAATTGTAAGTGCTTCAATACCAATATCTTGTAAACGTTCCGCTACTTCTTCAATATTTTTAGTGGTATCATCCCAACCCAAACGAGTTTTTACGGTTACGGGCAAATGAGTAGAATTTACCACCGCTTTTGTCATCAAAACCATTTTAGGAATATCCTGTAACAAAGCCGCACCTGCCCCACGACAAGCCACTTGCTTTACGGGGCAACCATAATTTATATCTACCAAATCGGGACCAGCGTTGGAGGCAATTTCACCACAAACTCGCATCGTTTCAATGTCGGAACCAAACAATTGAATTCCTATTGGGCGTTCATATTCAAAAATATCCAATTTCTGAACTGATTTTGCCGCATCACGAATCAATCCCTCCGAAGAAATAAATTCGGTGTACATCAAATCCGCTCCGTTAGCCTTACAAACAGCCCGAAACGGTGGGTCAGAAACATCCTCCATTGGTGCGAGCAACAACGGAAAATCTCCTAATTCAATATTTCTAATTTTAACCATATTATTTCAATTAACAATTAGCTGTGAACAATTAATAATTTTGTCCATCCTTAATTGTTCATTGTTAATTGTTTACTGTTAATTGACAACTCTTGCGTAAATTTACAACCAATATGACAAATTTCGCTACTTCTTCTTCACAAACTAACCTGCCGTTTATCTCCAAAATTATGATTTTGGTAGGTTTGACGATGATTTTTATGGTGATTGGTTCTGTTATTGGTATATTCTTTTTCACTCAGATTACAGGAATGCCCTTTGACCAAGTTGCTAATTTCCAAAAATATCTTCACGATTATCCAAATATGTATGATGCCGTTATGGCTCTTCAGACTTTTTCAACGCCAATTCCTTTCATTGGTGCATCGTTGTTTTTTTGGTATATCATTGAGAAACAAACCGTTGATACGTTAAGTTTCCATGAAGTAAAACCAATTGTATTTATCGTGGTGGCACTTTTAGTCATTGGATTCATGGGTTTTGATGCTTTGATTATTGAATGGAATCAAGGAATGGTTCTGCCAGAAGCCATGAAAGGTATTGAGAAATGGATGAAAAATAGTGAAGAAGCAACGGGCGAAATGACCAAATTCCTGACAACTTTCAAAACGCCTTCGCAATTGATTGTTGCTATAGTGGTAGTAGCCGTTTTAGCTGGAATTAGTGAAGAATTATTATTTAGAGGAGTTCTTCAAAATATCACTTTACGAGCTTTTGGAAATCCGCACGTAGCGATTTGGTTTGCTGCTTTTACTTTCAGCTTTATTCATCTTCAATTCTACGGTTTCTTTCCCAGAATGTTATTAGGAGCATTATTTGGGTACTTGTACTACTGGACAAAAAATCTTTGGGTGCCCATGTTTGCCCATTTTGTTAATAATGGATTTACCTTATTAATGGCCTATCTTTACTCAACAAAAGCGGTTAAAATTGATATTGAAGATACAAAATCTGTTCCTTTAAGCATGGCTTTGGGTTCTTTGTTGTTTACAGTGTTAATATTAAGATGGTTTTGGATGAATCGTGCAGAGATTAAATATAAAAATTAAAATAATAAATTATTTACCTACCAAACACTTACGATTTGCATACTCTTGACTTAAGACTAATAATATGAACGACTGGAAAAAAATTTATGAATCTACGAGTCCAATTAAAGCACAATTAGCAAAAGCTTATTTAGTGGAGGAACATCAGATTGAAGCCGTAATTTTGAACAAGCAAGATAGCTCTCTTTTATGGGGACTTTGCGAAGTTCACGTTCAGATGAAAGATTCTGTATTGGCAAAATTCTTGTTGGAAAATGAAGCGGGATTGCATTAATTATGATTTAGTGAGTTCAAACTCTCAACTCGTTTAATCATTAATCATAACACATAAAATAAATGAATAAAAAATTACAAACCATGTCAAACCTGCAACAGCGGGTCATTGCAGCAGTTATTGCCGTCCCTTTTTTAATATTTTGTATTGTTTACAGCGACTGGACATTTTATGCACTTTTTGCTTTAATTGCCATTTTAGCACAATTAGAATTCTATAAACTTTTAGGACTTAATGGTAATGAGCCTCTCACCTACTACGGAACTTTCTGCGGGTTTGTATTGGTAACAGTAACTTTTTTAATTGAAAAAGGGGTAATTGCAGAATCAAATTATTATATTCTTTCACCATTAATGGCTTCTATTTTCTTTATAAAACTCTATAAATCCAGAGACGACAAACCTTTTAGGAACATTGCCTACACCTTTCTGGGTGTTATTTATGTGGCTTTACCTTTTGCTTTAGTTATTATTTTAGCATTTTTAAAACTCAATACATTTAGTTGGCAAAAGCCTTTAGGTTGTTTATTTCTTTTGTGGGCAAGTGATACAGGAGCCTATTTTGCAGGTACAAAATTTGGAAAAACAAAATTATTTGAGCGTGTTTCTCCAAAAAAATCATGGGAAGGAAGTATAGGCGGTTTTGTGGCATCTATGCTTGTGGCTTACGTTTTATCAATCTATTTTTCAGACTTAAAAGTATGGCAATGGTTTGGTTGTGGAGCAATTATCGTGGTGGCAGGAACGTATGGCGATTTAGTGGAATCTCTTTTCAAAAGGAGTATAAAAATCAAAGATTCTGCTTCGACTATCCCTGGACATGGTGGCTTTTTGGATAGATTTGATGGATTATTACTTTCCATTCCATTTATAATTACATTTTTAAAATTATTTTCTTAGAATTAGATTTACGTTAAAATCTGTTAAAGACAAACCAATTCATTCATTGAAACGTTTATTTTGTGTAAGTTTACAATCTGTACCATTTCATGATGAAAATAAGCAACATACATATAAATCTAAGTAAGAAAAGATTAAGCAAAAATTTCTCAAAACTGTTCTTTATCAGCACATTTTCTTTGCTTTTTATCTTTTTTTGTCATGTCTCGACCTTTGCTCAAGGACAAGATAAATCTGTAATATTTTCGGGAAAAGTCGTTGCTGACCGCTCTTCAGAATTTTTACCAAATGCTTATGTTTTTAACCCACATTCGGGTCGAGGTACTTTAACGGATGATTTAGGCAATTTCTCTTTGTATGTTTATCCAGGCGATAGTTTGGTGTTTTCTTATGTTGGATATAAGAAAAAATATTATCTTATTCCTCGTGTAAATGAACAAACTCAAAGTGCCACGATTCACATGGCAGAAGAATCAAAAATGTTGGCGGAGGTGAAAGTTTATCCCTATCAAAGTGAAGATGATTTCAAAAGGGCGTTTTTGGATATGAAATTAGAGAATGAAGCGGGAAGAAGAGCCTTAGAGAAAAATTTAGAACAATCAAAATTAAATGTTTTAGCATTGCAAGCGGGTTTAAGTGGAGCGGGGAACTTTCGAAATTTCTCTGATCAAATGACGTATAGTATGGCAAATCGTAATTTTGTACAGAGTCCTTTGATGGCGCTTACAAATCCATTTGCTTGGGCAAACTTCATAAAATCAATTAAAAATGGCGATTTGAAACGGGATGATTATAAAAAAGCCTATCAAGATGCTCCTTCAGAAGGTGTTTCACGCCAAAAAATCATGTCGGACATGAAAAAAGGGAATTGATTTTAGAGGTTAGATGTTAACATTCAGATTAGAGATATCAAGGTATAAACAGTACTTCGTTACATAAGATTGAGTACTTAATATATTGCTATATTTCCTAAACGTTGTTCTCTAAAATCTGCCCACTAACCCCTAAATAATGGAATTTATTACCGAAAATTACCGCATACGTATTACCGAAGTTGATGCTCACAGTCAGCTTACTATCCCCGCTTTGAATGGACTTTTACAAGAAATGGCTTGGCGACATTCAGTTGTTGAAAAGGTTTCAGTCCATGAATTATCCGCTCAACACAACATTTCTTGGATACTTTCTCGCTTGAAAATCTGGATTAATAGACTGCCAAATTACGATGAAACTGTAACGGTAAAAACGTATGTTCAAGGCTTAGATAAGTATTTTTATCACCGAGATTTTAAGGTATTTGATGCAACAGGAATTGAAATAATTAGGGCAAATAGTGTGTGGGGGTTAATGGATATCGTCAAAAGAAGACTTACTTCCATACCCGAATGGATGATTGCTTTAACAGAAATTAGTACAGAAAAACCTGTCGAAAAAGTTTCAGGAAAGATTTCTGGAGTAAGTACGATTGAAATGGAAAAACGATTCGATATTCGTTGGCATGACATAGACTCTAATCAGCACGTTAATAATACCAAATATGTGGAATGGTTAATGGAAAGTATTCCAACTGAAGTTTTAAACAATGGAAAACTTTGTTCAATTGATATGATTTTTAAAAATGAGTGTGTTTTGGGAGATAAAATCACTACGCAAAGTCAAGGAATTAAACATGGATTTATTCACCGAATTATTAATCAAAATGGACAAGAATTGGTGACAGGAGAAACAGTTTGGGAGTAAAATTTCATCCTAAAACCTCTTTAATCACCTTACCCTGCACATCAGTCAATCTGAAATTTCTGCCTTGAAATGGATACGTAAATTTCTCATGATCGAATCCTAAGCTATGCAAAATTGTCGCCTGTAAATCATACGTAGAGGTTCTGCCCGAAATTCCAGCATAGCCAATTGGGTCGGTTTCACCGTGGGTATATCCTTTCTTGATTCCTCCGCCCGCCATCCAAATGGTAAATGCTTCCGTATGATGGTCACGCCCTTTATAAGCTAAAACTCTGCCCTCACGATTTTCTTGCATAGGTGTTCTGCCAAATTCTCCACCCCAAACAATAAGCGTTTCGTCTAATAATCCCCTTTGTTTTAAATCTATTAATAAAGCAGTTGTGGCTTGGTCAGTTTCTTTACATTTACGCTTTACGCCAACTTTCACAGAATCGCCTTCGCCCGTTCCATGGGCATCCCAACCCCAATCGAAAAGCTGGACAAAACGTACGCCATTTTCAACTAATTTTCTGGCTAATAAGCAGTTATTGGCAAAACTTTCTTTCCCTAATTCTGTTCCGTACATCTCGTGAATGTATTTTGGTTCATTTTTTATATCCATTACTTCGGGTACGGAAGTCTGCATTTTGAATGCCATTTCATACTGCGAAATCCTTGCAATTGTCTCTGGGTCGTGAAATTCTTCGTATTGTTTTTGGTTGATTTTATTAATTGCCTCAATCGAACTTTTTCGTAAATCTCTACTCATACCTTCTGGGTCAGTAATATACAAAACTGGGTCACCCTCTGAACGACATTGAACGCCCTGATAAACTGAAGGCAAAAACCCGCTTCCCCATGCCGATTTCCCAGCATCTGGATTTCGCCCACCCGAAGCCAACACCACATACCCAGGCAAATTTTGATTCTCTGAACCAAGTCCATACGTAACCCATGAACCCATCGCAGGACGACCCAATCTGGGCGAACCCGTGTGCATCAATAATTGAGCGGGTGCGTGGTTAAATTGGTCAGTATGCATGGCTTTCAAGAACGAAATTTCATCGGCAACTGTCTGTAAATTAGGCAGATTATCGGATAACCATGCCCCACTTTTGCCTACCTGTGAAAATTTTGCTTGAGCTCCCAACATATTAGGCGTACCTCGAATAAAGGCAAATTTCTTTCCTTCCAAAAATGAAGCAGGGCAAGGTAAACCATCCATTTTTTGGAGTTCTGGCTTATAATCAAACATTTCTAATTGTGATGGAGCTCCAGCCGTATGAATATAAATCACGGATTTTGCCTTACCTAAAAATGGTGGATTCTTAGGAGAAAGTGGATTTTGAGCATTCGTTAAAGCAGTGGCAGACGTACTGCCAACTCCACAGCTTTCAAGGAATGAGCCCATCGCCATCATGCCGATTCCCGTTGTGCATTGTTTGAGAAAATGCCTACGAGTTTCGTATTCTATGAGATGTTTTTGAGCTTCTTGGTGGATTTTCATTTTGTTTATTTTTTATTACTTACTCCTTCATCACAAACTCATCTAAATTCAAAATCGTCATTGCCACCATCGTTTTTGCCGCCAAATCGGGCATATTTTTTGGTTTGATGCTATTGTCCTGACAATACCCCAAAAACTTCATAGCTTCATTCGGTTTTCGCTTAAAATCTTGCAATGATTTCTGATATAAATCACTCAAAATCAATAACTTATCATTAGATATTTCTTTACACATAGCTACTTGATAAGCCTTTTTTATTTGTCTTAAAACATTCATTTTTTCATTATCCATACGTTTGGCAAAATACCTTGCACATTCCACGTAAACTGGGTCGTTTAGGCTCGTTAAGGCTTGTAGAGGCGTGTTAGTACGTAATCGTCTCGCCAAACAAATTTCTCTACTCGTTCCGTCAAAAGTCATCATAGATGGATACGGGCTACTTCTCCGCCAATAAGTGTATAAAGCACGTCTGAATTGGTCTTCGCCTTCACTTTGTTTCCAACTTATACCACTGTAAGGTGCTCCCCAAATACCTTGCGGTTGATAGGGCATTACGCTTTTTCCATACATTTTCTTACTCAAAATACCACTCACTAAAAGGGCTTGGTCACGCACTTGTTCTGCGGATAATCTAACCCTTGCCCCCCGAGCAAAATAACGATTGGCAGGGTCTTTTTCCAACATTTCGGGCGTAACTTTTGAGTCTTGTTGATAGGTTGCTGATAACACAATTTCACGCAATAATTGTTTGGGTTGCCACTTGTATTCCTTCATAAATTTAATAGAAAGATAATCCAATAATTCAGGATTTGAAGGGATAAAACCCTGTGTACCAAAGTCTTCCATCGTCTCTACAAGTCCAATGCCAAAGAGTTGTTCCCAAAAACGGTTTACCGCCACCCTTGCCGTAAGTGGATTTTGCTCACTACCAATCCAAGTGGCTAAACCCAAACGATTTTTGGGTAATCCTTTGGGCAAACCGCCAAATAAAGTAGGAATATCGGGATAAACTTCTTTGGCTTTTACCGTCCAGTTTCCTCTTTCAAAAACGTTTGATTTTCTGTGTAAATTTTGCGGATTTTCATCCATCACGAGCGTTACATCTGTACTAATATTTGCCAATCGCCAGAACTCTTTTTGCATCAAATCATGGTCAGGATTGTTTTTTGCAGGAAATTCACTTAAAAATCCAAACCAATCAAAATAGGCGGTGTAATCCTGTTTACCCTTTAAATTTGGATTTATAGCTTTAAAATATAAATTATGAATTCCCTTTATAGGTTTGAAAAATACTTGTTTTGATTGATACCCTTTTGTAGTATCTAACTTAGTAGTAAGTAAAATTTCACCATCAATTTTATCGACATGAATCGCAAATGTTCCTCCATTTTTAGATGAATTATACCGAAAAATCATTTGATTCTTTCCATTCAAATCAACATTTTTCAATCGGGTTGAACCTCCGTTTTGCATACCTAAAAACTTGGTATCTGATAATTCAGATTTTATGAACTCATCACATGAAAGTGAATTATAAGTAGGTTGCCAAGTCTTCAAAAACTTGTTATATTCATTGGCTTTTTCAAGGGAAGAATTCTTCTGAATCCAATTTTTAATACTGATAACTTTAGCAGAATCTTCTTTCTGAAAAAGTCTTAAATGTGGATAATCACCGTAAGAATCTTCGTCACGGGTATTATTAAAAAAAGCCATATACTTATAATAATCCTCATGCCGAAAAGGGTCATAAGGGTGACTATGACACTGAATACAGCTAAAAGTTGTACCTTGTAAAACCTCCCAAGTAGTGCTTGTTCTATCCATAACCGCCGCCGTTCTGAACTCTTCGTTATCCGTTCCGCCTTCGTCATTGGTCATCGTATTACGGTGAAAACCTGTGGCAATCAATTGATTATCAGTAGGATTGGGCAATAAATCGCCCGCCAATTGTTCTTTAATAAATTGATTGTAAGGCATATTTTGATTGAAGGCATCAATCACATAATCCCGATATTTCCAAATGCTTCGTTGGTCATCCCGTTCGTAGCCTTTTGTATCAGAATATCTCGCTAAATCTAACCACATACCCGCCCAACGTTCTCCATATTGTGGAGAAGCAAAAAGTTTATCAACCGCTTTTTCATAAGCATTATCAGATTTATCATTCAGAAAATCAGAAAGTTGTTGTTCCGTTGGAGGAAGTCCCGTGAGGTCGAGACAAACACGGCGAAGGAGCGTTCCTTTTTCAGCTTGTTGAGAATGTGTTAGGTTTTCTTTTGCTAATTTATCAGCTACAAAATAATCAATATCATTTTTCTCCCATTTTGTCGAAAACCAATCTGTGAAGCCCGCAAAGAAGTTTTTGTTAGGAATATTTGGCATTTCAGGCATAGTAAAAGCCCAATGTTCTCCCCATTTTGCTCCCTGTTTTACCCATTTTGTCAATAGTTCAATCTCCTCTTTCGATAAGGGTTCAGCCTGATAAGGCATTCTTTCTTCGAGGTCTTTATGGGTTAATCTCGTGATAAATTCAGAATGTTCTGGGTCGCCTGGAATGATAGCAGGTTTGCCAGATTTGGTTTTCCCCAAAGCATCTTCACGAAATAAAACACTGAATCCACCTTGCTTTTTTACGCCCCCATGACACTTAATGCAACTTCGGTTTAAAATAGGTTTCACTTGCGTACTATAATCTACTTCGTTGCCGTGTCCCAATAATGAATAAATTGAAAAACTGCCAACCAAAATAGCTGAACCCCAAATTGCTAACTTATTGATATTCATTGTATTGTCAGTAAATTATAATATTGCTGTAATTTTTTAAATTTATAAAAAAATTGGCATTCTATTGTCCTTATTTATTTTAGAATCATTCTACTAAAACTATTTTAAAATTGCTTTTAATGATTATTGAACTTAAATTAACCACATATATCATGCAAAGTGAGATTTTTTTAGCTTATTCTACTCATAACTTTCAACTTTTAACTTACAATACTAACTTAATATTAGCGTTTATCTACTCATGAAATCTATTTTAACATATTTTTACCGCATATTTTTTACGGCACTTTTGGGCTGTATTTTTTTGTTGCCAGTACAAGGGCAAATTCCTTTATCTTCAACCAATAAAAAAGCCCTTGATGCTTATGAAAAAGCAAATCAATTCCTTAAAGAACGGAATATTGAAAAAGCTTTTGGAGAATTTGAGGAGGCAATTGAGCGGGATAAATTATTTGCTGAACCCTACTTCCAGTTAGGGCGACTTTATGAACAAAATCGCCAGTTTGGAAATGCGATTTTGAACTACGAAAAGGCGGTAAATGCTCAAGAAAAAACTTCGGTTACTGAAATTGCCGCTCAACAAGTTGGACAAATTTATTTGAGGAAAGGGGATTATCAAAAAGCATTAGTTTTCTTGGAAAAAGGTATTGGAGCTGTTACTGCTTCTAATCAAAAACGCTATAAAGTTCGGATTGAAAACTGTAAATTTGCCTTAGAATCTATTAATAAACCACTCATTATCAACCCCTTAGAATTACCAAAATCGGTTAATAAATTCCAATCTCAATATTTTCCTGTGCTAACTGCCGACCGTGAAACGTTGATTTATACGGGTAATCAAGATAGTGATGAAAATATATATGTGACTTCCATAAAAGATAAAGTTTGGACTGAACCCGTTTCTATTTCTGAGAAAATTAACACAACTCAAAACGAAGGAACGGCTTCTATTTCTGCCGATGGAAGAACCTTAGTTTTTACTTCATGCGGAGGACGAAAAGGCTTCGGCAGTTGTGATTTATTCATTTCCTATAAACAAGGAGACGACTGGACTTCACCCCAAAATTTAGGGTTAAATATCAATTCGGGTGAATGGGAATCTCAGCCGTCACTTTCTGCGGATGGAAGAACTTTATATTTTGTTTCGGATAGAAAAGGAAGTTTGGGCAAGCGAGATATTTGGGTAAGCAAATTGGATTCTACGAATATGTGGGCGAAGGCAATAAACGTAGGAAGTCCCGTAAATACTACCGAAGATGACCTTTCACCTTTTATTCATGCCAACGGAAAAACGTTATTTTTTGCATCGGAAGGACACGTAGGAATGGGCGGATTAGATTTGTATTTTACTGAAAATCAACAAGATAAATGGAAAATTCCCGAAAATTTGGGATACCCACTAAATACTTTTGAAGACCAAGTTGCCCTATTCATTACAGCCGATGCAAAGAAAGCATATTACTCTTTGGAACGTGACCAAGATGATAAATATCGAAGAGCAAAAATTGTAGAAATCGAAGTTCCAGCATCTTTACAAGCAAAGTTTAAAGCAACTTCTTTCTTGAAAGGAATCGTATATGATTCCAAAACTAAGCAAAGATTACAAGCTGATATTGAATTAATTGCGTTAAAAAACAATGAATTATTAGGTAAAATCAGTTCGGATGCTCAAACAGGAACCTACACTTCTGTACTTACAAATGGAGGAGAATATGCCGTTTTTGTCAGCAAGAAAGGGTATTTTTTTAAGAGCTTAAATTTTGATTTCTCGGATAAAATTGGGCTTGATAAAATCTTAGACATTCCGCTTGAACCCATTAAAAAAGAAGCAAAAGAAATTTTGAATAATATCTTTTTTGATACCGCAAAATGGGATTTAAAATCAGAATCCACAGCAGAATTGGATAAATTAGTAGGTCTTTTGAAGGCAAATCCAGATTTACCCATTGAAATTTCGGGACATACTGATGATGTGGGGAAAGATGCTGATAATTTATTGTTATCCCAAAAAAGAGCCAAAGCTGTTGTTGATTATTTAGCTCAAAAAGGCGTTAATATACTGAAAATTAAGGCAGAAGGATACGGTAAAACGCTCCCATATTTACCGAATATCTCAGACGAAAATCGAAAATTAAACCGTAGAATTGAAGTAAAATTTTTGTAATAATTTCTGCTTATTTGAACTCAAATTTAGCTAATTTTGAATTATTATTGCTTCCAATTCGGAAACTCAATAAATTAGAATTAACAGTTTATCAAATAAATATGTCAAATAACGATATTTTTAAAAAACTCAGAGTAGCCTTAAGTCTTCGAAATGATGATATTATTGAGATTACAAAATTGGTAGGATTTACCGTTACAAAAGGTGAATTAGGCGATATTTTCAGAGCAGAAGACCATCCAAATTTTAAAAAATGTGGTGACCAAATTTTGCGTAATTTCTTGAATGGCTTGGTGATTCACATGAGAGGACCGAGAGAAGAAAAAGGTGTTGAATAAGTAAAAAAATAAGTCAGAATTTAGAACAAGGAACAGAAAATGACGAAGTTGTGTCCAAAATTTCACTTCTCCATTTTACATTCTTTATTCTGAATTCTGACTTATTTTTTTATATTTTGATTCACATCAAAACAATTCCTTAATTTCCACCATTCTTCACTCGCCCTTTTTCATCATCTAAACCTGTTTGACGTTGACGAGCGGCTTTTATTTTATTATTCCCAAAACGATATGTGAAAGTAACACGGGCTACACGACTTTCCCAACGATTAACTATTTGAACATCAATATCATTAAAGACAAAATTTCCCCTAAATTTCTGAGTCCAAAACACATCATTTACATTCAATTTCAAGGTTGCTTTATCCTGCATCATCTTCTTCTGAATTCCAAACGAAACTGCTCCCATAGGTTTCCCTGCCAATTGTCCTTCAATAAATCCTGACTGATACCAACCGCTTAATTCTAAAGAAAATTTCTTGGGTAAAGTAAACTGATTCGTCATATTGGCATTAAAAGTAGTGGCACGAGCATCCAAAGATTGAAAAATTGTAGTCTCACTTCCATCTGCCCCAATCGTAACTTTCGGAATCTCTCCAACGTAATGATTATTGTATAAATTGAAATAAGTATTACTAAACCACCATTTTGTAATAGGCACAGGGACAGAAAAAGCAATTCCAAAATTATCTACATAACCAATATTATATTTAGTTACGTTTGTCAATTTCAAAGCATTATTTTGTTGTAAAATATTGGTCATAACCCCGTTTGTCCTACTGTAATTAATGGTTGTTATGATGCCGTCCATAAAAGTATGCGATAATTCCAAAGCATCAGTATATTGCGGTTGCAATAATTCATTTCCTTTCTGAAAAGTATAAGGGTCGAGAAAGTATAAAAATGGGTTCAAATCCTCGTAACTTGGTCGGTCAATTCTTCGGCTGTACGACAATCCTAATTGATGCTTTGCGTTAAGTTTTTCACGTAAAAAGACACTTGGGAACAAATTGGTATAGTTTCTGTTCAATAATTCTTTGCCTTTCAATGTTCCTTGTCCAATGGTATTTTCAGCACGAAGCCCTAATTGGATACTCAATTTTTTGATGCTTGTTGAAAAGTTCAAATACCCCGCATTGATGTTTTCTTTGTACAAAAAATCACGGGTACGAGTTGGGTCAAGTACCCGATTATTGAGGTCACCAAGCAAGAATTCAAATCGCATATCGTTGTTTGAATTAACATAACTTGACTTCAAACCTGCTTCAAATTTCGAATTTTTGTTGATTGGATATACTAAATCTGTTTTGATAGAATAAATATTAATTTTTGATTGCGTCATTCCATCTTCATTTCTGGTTTGACGTAAAATATTCGATAAATCATATTTAGAAGTACGATACATCATATTATTATTGGCATTATAGCGTGCATAATCTGCATCAGCCGTCCATTCTTTTCCTGTTGAATCAATAACGTGCTTGAAATTAATATTAGTAGAATAGTTTGACCATTGATTATTAATATCACCTTTTGTGATGGATGTTGAATCTTGTTGACCTAACGAATTTTTTACAATAGCCTGATTATCAAGAATTTCAGAAAAACTTCCATTCATTCCATTGAATAAAACACCAATTGTATTTTTTGAATCCAAGAAATAATCTGCTCCCATTTTATAAGAAATTGAACTATTTTGTTTATCAGAATCGGCCACTTGGTCGAAACCTGAAAGCGTTTTTCCATTTTCAACAAATTTTCTATTTATCTCATTTATTTGAAAACTTTTGCGATGATTTCCAGAAAAATTACCAAATAAATTCAACTTTCCCTGACGATAATTCAAATTCAAACTACCATTTTGTTTGGGTAAAGATTTATAAAAACCATAGCCAAAACCCACAGTTGCCGAACCATTTAAACCCATATTTTGATTCTTTTTAGTCTTCAAATTTATGACTCCTGCATTTCCTGCCGCATCATATTTTGCGGGTGGATTGGTCATAATTTCAATCTTTTCTAAAGAACTCGACTGCATATTTCTAAGTAAATTTACCAAATCGCTGGCAGACATATACGTCGGCTTTCCGTCCATCAAAACCATCACATTTTGCTTACCTTTCAAAGAAATATTTCCATCTTTATCCACCGTAACTCCTGGTGCTTTTTCCAATACTTCTAATGCCGTACTTCCTGCCGAAACAATTGAATTTGCGACATTAACAACCGTTCTATCAATTTGTTGTTCGATAAATGGTTTCTTTGCAATTACCTGAACTTCAGATAGTTGCTTTGAATCTTCCGACAAAATTAAGTTCATTAATTTCACCGACGGATTTTCAGAATCCAAAGAAAACTTGAGGGTATAAAATTTCTTATAGCCCATTTGTGAAATACTCACTAAGTATTCTCCTAAAGGAATTTTCTCAAATTCAAACGAACCACTACCATCTGACAAAGCACCTTTTACAAGCGTTGAATCTTTAGCTTTTAATAAAGTCACACTTGCAAATTCAACGATTTTAGATTTGTCATCAGTAATTTGCCCACTGATTTTCCCCTGTGCATTAGTTTTAAAACTATTTAGGCTTAGGAGAGCAAAAATTGTGTAAAGTAATGTTTTCATAACGAGTTTTATTTATTGCTTTACGATGCTCACAAGCATCATAAAAAGGTTTATTTGATGATTCGAAATTAATAATAAAGCATACTACCTTGCATAACAAACTACCTGTTCGGTTTTTTTAAAGGATGAATGGTCAAGTGTTCCGTTAAAGTGATTATTTTGTTTTAGAAGGTTAGTTATTTGTAAATGAGATGCAATTGCGGTAAAAAAGGTTGCAATCTCTTCTAAAATAATACCGAAATAGAAATATTATGTGTTATTTTTAACATTATTAATCAAAAAATAACTATTTTAATATTCTCACATGAAATATCTAACATTTAAAAATAACGATAAAATGCCTGTTTTAGGTTTAGGCACTTGGAAATCAGCGAAGGGCGAAGTCTATGAGGTTGTCAGAAAAGCGATTGAAATTGGGTATCGACATTTTGATTGTGCTTCTTTTTACGGAAATGAATCGGAAATTGGGATGGCTATTTCCGATGCTATAAAAAATGGAGACGTATCACGTGAAGACCTTTGGATTACTTCAAAATTGTGGAATAATCGCCATAAAAAGGATGATATTCAAGCGGCGTGTGAAATTACACTTAAAGATTTGACCCTTGATTATTTAGATTTATATTTAATCCATTGGCCAGTTGTGCTTGAGAATCAGGCAAGTTATGCACAACAAAGTAGTGATTTAATCAGTTTATCCGAAGTTCCTTTAACCCAAACTTGGCAAGGACTCATTGATTTGAAGGAAAAAGGTTTGACTAAACACATTGGCGTTTCAAATTTTAGTATCAAAAAAATTAATCAAATTATTGAAGAATCGGGAGTGGTTCCTGAAGTATTACAAATAGAATTACACCCTTTTTTACAACAACCAAAAATACTGAATTTTACCCAAGAAAAAGGAATTTTCTTAACAGGATATTGTCCATTAGGTTCTGCGGATAGGCCTGCTGTAAGAATTTTAGCGGATGAGCCAAAATTATTTCAGCAACAAATTATTTTGGATATTGCTAAGGATAAAGATATTTCTCCTGCTCAAGTAATATTAGCGTGGGCAGTGAATAGAGGAACTTCTGTTATTCCAAAATCAGTAAATCCAGAAAGATTGAAACAAAACCTTGAGGCGGCAGATATTGAACTTTCAACCCAAGAAATGACAAAAATGAACAGCTTAGACCTACATTACCGATACATAAAAGGCGATTTTTGGTGCTTAGAAGGAAGTGATTATACGCTGGAAAATCTTTGGGATGAGTAGATATTGAAAAGACCTTCTGAAAGTGTTAATGGCTCTCTGATTGTTTTTGTGGAATGATTCATGTAGGGACTAATAGCATTCGTCCACTCCCTAAATTGAACCCTGTGGACGAATGATATTCGTCCCTACCACAAAAATTGTCAGATAACCATGTTATTTTCAGAAGGTCTTTTTATTGTAAGTGCTTGGACATATTTACTCATGGCATGACTAAACTTATAAACTATTGAGAATGAACATGTTATTATCAGTCATGCCATGAGTATGATGCTAATTAATTTATTTTGATACTACTTTTTTCTCTAAAACCTTAGTAGAAGTATCCGTCATCGGCAATTTAACTTGCCAACCCATATCAATTTCTACATTTGGCAAAGCTTTTTTCAAAGCATTTACACCTGCAATTGTAACCTTCGTTTGCCAACAATACACCTTTTTCAGTCCTTTTAATTTTGCTAATTCTGCAATTCCTACGTCGGTTACTTTAGTATCGAAAAGGTTAATATATTCGAGATATTTTAAATTTTTTAATTGAGCAATTCCTACATCGGTTATGGCTGTGTGTTCCAGATTCAAGCGATTAAGATGCGGATATTTTGATATTTCTGAAAGCGATTTATCCGTAATTTGTGTGCTTCCCAATTTTAACCAAACAATTTGTTCTGAAATATTTGATAATAAATTTATTTTAGAATCATCCAAGTTTCGAGCATTGATAAAATTGACATCCAAATAATTTTGGTCTTTGGAAACAGGCATCACAATTACATTCAAATCAGTCAGTTTTTTAATATTATTTTCCGAAGCTACTGATACTTTTTCGTTAAAAACAGGGGAAATCGTCTCGCCTCCACTGGCAGTATTTCCCATTGACGCACCACCTGCCAAAGCTACTAAAATAGGCTTTATTTTATCATCTGGCTTCATTTGTGCAACTTTTATATCAAACTTTGCTCCGTTTTTTATCCACCATGTCACCAACGAAATTTCTTGTTCAGTCAAAGGATTTTTACCTTTTGGCGGCATGTGATGTTCATCGTTTATATCCAACAAAACCCGCTTTATCATCTCAGAATTGGTGGGATCATTTGCTTTAAAAATAGCTCCGTGTTCACCTCCTTTCGCCAATAATTCAGGTTTATCCATCCGTAATTGCCCCTTAATTTTATTAGCATTATGACACGACCAGCATTTTTGTTCCATCATTGGAGCGATAACATCTTGATAGACAAGTGCTTGTTCAATATTTTCAATTTTCCTAATTGTTCCTTTTCCACTCGTATGAGGTGGTAATCCAGCAATACTTCGGAAAGGTTCTGGGGTATAAGCGTATAAATAATCTTCGCCGTGTGTCATGTTTCCGCCTAAATGTCCTGTGCCTGTTAACAGAATTACCATGACAAATAATGAAGGAATATACACTTTTTTCATTGTATCATCATTTTGCCAATTTTTCTTCATATACCAAGCCGCCAACGAAATTAAAGCCACACTAATTCCCATCCATTGATGCCAAAAAAGTGTGTTTTCATTATACTCGCCCGAAGAAGAAAGTAGGTAGCCAAAAATACAAGAAATAACCGCCGAAATCATACCCCACCATAAAATTGGCGTGATGGCAGGTTGCAAAACTTCAAGTCCTTTTTTATGAGAAATATATTCTAAAATAGCAGCAATCATCAACATTCCAATCGGCAAATGAACTACCACAGGATGAAAATGCCCGAAAAACATTGCCCAATCGGACGATGTGTTTGTTTGTAAAAGTATCATTGATAGTTTTTTCATGTTTGGACGAATAGCATTCATCCTTATACCAAATTATTTTATCATTAATGTACGAATGCTATTCGTCCCACCGTCGAAAACTTTACGAAACCCTCTCCAATTTCACTGGATAAGTCTTCTTGGAATTCCATTGAGGCACATATACATTCTCGTCTGAATCCACATATACATCATGTGGGTGCATGAAAACATTATTTGGGTCTTCCTTATATTGTCTAACAAGCTGTCCATCTTTATAAATCGGTTCTGAACCGCCAGGCGTTGAAATCGCTTTCATGTCTTTATTAATCACTTGAATATAACCTGAATTATTCCACGAAGCATCTCCACTTCGATATGCTGCCGCAAAAATATTATCACCGTGCAGAACTGGACGACAAATAAATGTCCCTGGATAACGATAAACGGCCAAAAATTTCCCGTCCAACGTGAATCTTTTTAGGCATTGATGATTTCTATCGGTAATTAATAAAGTCGGATTTTTCTTATCCCGATTATCTACCAATATTCCGTGACAACAATTAAATTTATCATCTGCGTAAGTTCCATCCGCAGTTCTTCCACCCCAATGACGAATATATTTTCCTTTCGCATCATATTGGGTTACATAATTTGCTCCGTAGCCATCGGTTACATAAATATCGCCATTAACTGGATTTATCGCCGTTTCCGTTGGTACAAATTGATTAGGAGAATCATAAACACCCGTCTCTTTTGGGTATTCCAATTTCATAATTTCACGCCCTTTCAAATCGGTTTTGATGACTTGATGACGTGCATTATCACAAATAAATAAGAATTGGTCGGCTCCTTCATTGGCAATTGTGAGTCCGTGAGCTCCCGTGTAGGTCGTCCCCCAAGTTTCCAATAATTTGCCCGATTTGTCATAAATGATAATATTATTTTTGGTTTCATTAGTACACATAATCAACCGTCCTTTGGCATCTTCCACCATTTCATGACAATCGTTTACAGGATTTTTACCCGCATCCAATATGCCCCAACCTGTTTTTACACGATATTTATGAGAATTATGACCAATTAATACGTCCTCCATTTTTTTATTTTTAGCTAAAAGATTATAAGATAAAAACCCTGCACCAACGACTAAACCGCTGGTTTTAAGGAAATTTCTTCGTGAATTATGTTCGTTCATATTCATTAAATTACTGAGTTGTATTTATAACACACGATGACAATTTTATCTTAAATCAGTCATAGTTTAACTTACAAGATTTCTCAATTAGCAATATACTCATATTCTACATAAATAAATGCAGGTAATTATAGGGTATAACGAAAACTACCGATTAATAAAGTAAGGATATGAAGATAAAAGCAGTAAAATTCATTTCTATTCAATAAAATAAGACTTTTCAACAAAACAATTAAATATTATGCTACACTATACCAGTTTCTACATTTTACTATTATTTTTCGTATTGTTCAGTAAATCTATTCAAGCCCAAACCTTTGGCAATGAATGGATTAACTACGATCAGAAATACTTCAAACTAAAAATTACGCAAAAGGGAATTTATCAACTTTCGTTTGATAACTTAAAAACGGCAGGCTTTCCAACCAATATCAATCCAGAAAAAATACAATTATTCAGACGTGGTCAAGAACAAGCCATTTTCATAAAAGGCGAGGAAGACAAAACACTTAATGAAATCGACTTTATAGAATTTTATGCTGAAGGAAATGATGGCAGTTTGGATTCACTTCTCTACACTCCTACTTCGGCTCAACCGCATCAATACTATAGTTTATATTCTGACACAGCTTCATATTTTTTAACTTATCTAATTAATAATCAGATAGGTAAACGAATGAAAATTTCTCGACATGAGAATACTCAAAATCTAAAACCTGAGCTTTTTCATTTGGAAGAAACGTTACAATTATTTACTTCCTCTTACGCAGAAGGGCAGCCAGAACCCATTGGCACAAACTTATATTCAGGCATTTTGAATAGCAATTATGGGTACGGAAAAGGTTGGACGGGTGAAGTTCTGAACAAAAATATCTTTATAAACTTTGACTTCAATCTTAGAAATTTCATAAAATTAGATACTCAAAAACCTCAAATAAAGATACTTTTTACGGGTCGTTCATCGGGAGAACATTTGATAGAAACTTGGCTTGGAAATAGTCAAAATCAACGACTTTTAGATACAACAATTGTTGATAATTATTTTATGAATAAATTTAATAAAGTTGTAAATTTTCAAGATATTACAAATAATACCATACGCATTTCCACACGTTCAATTGGATCTCAGATTGACCAATATTCTGTATCATACATCAAACTAACTTACCCACAAAGTTTTGATATGCAAGGTGTTTCTGAGAAGATTTTCACACTGAAAAAAAGTGCTATTCAAAACCGATTTATCAGTATTTCAAATCCTCCTATCGATGTTCAATTATATGACATTTCTGATAGGAATTATCTTCAAAAAATTAGCTTTATTCAAAATGGAACATCTATTGAAACTACAGTTTTAGGACAACGAATTTTAGCAACAAATCAAATTAAGAAGGTTACTTCAATAGAGTTAATCAATTTCAGAAATATTACCAATATGAAAGCTAATTATTTAATAATCAACCATAAACATTTATCAAAGTATATAAAGGAGTACGCAAATTATAGAGCATCTGCTATCGGTGGAAAATATGATACGCTTTCCGTAGATGTTGATTTACTGTATAATTTATTTACTTATGGAGACAAAAATCCATTAGCAATTAAACGTTTTTTGAGCATGATGCTGAGAAATGAAAAACCTAAATTTGTCTTCTTAATTGGCAATGCAAACTATCCTCAAAGAGCTCGAAAAAGTCTTAGTGATTTTCAAAATGACTTAGTTCCTACTTTGGGTTATCCAGGTGGAGATGCACCTTTTACGATGGGTTTAAACGGAACAGAAACCAACTTTTCAAGCCTTGGAATTGGTCGTCTGGCAACGAATAATCCAGAAACAGTTTTGCATTATTTGAATAAAGTTAAAGAACATGAAGCCAATCCGATGGATGCACTCTGGCGAAAAAATGGCTTAAAAATGTCGGGTGGAAGAAGTTTATCCGAACTCACTTCTTTGAGACAATATACCGAAGAATTTAAAGAAGTTTGCGAGAAAGGATTATTGGGTCAAAAAGTAGATTTATTGTCCAAAAAAACTGATAATCCAGTTGAATTTATCAACGTGACAGAAAAAGTAAATCAAGGCGTGGGCATGATTATGATGTTCGGACATTCCGCCCCACAACAAACCGATATGGACATTGGTTATTGCTCAAATGACCTTTTGGGCTATAAAAACAAAGGAAAATATCCGTTGGTTTTTATAAATGGCTGTGATGCAGGCGACCTTTTCGGGTCTCAAAATTCCTTTGGAACTGACTGGATTAATACTCCAAATCGTGGGGCAATTTTGTTTCTGGCTCACTCAAATTTGGGTTATCCTTCTGCCTTGAAAAGTTACTCCGATGAAATTTATTATTCACAATTTACAGATTCTTTATTGTCCGATAAACCTTTTGGAATAATTATGCAGGAAAGTATAAATCGACATTTAAAGAAATTTCAAAACAACTTTTATGCCCTCGGAAATACCCAACAATTTACCTTGCAAGGCGACCCAGCGGTTGCACTTTTCCCAACCCAAAAACCTGATTATGAAGTAAATAATACATCAATTTTCTTAAAAAACATTGATAAAAATACTGAATTAAATGTCAATTCAGATTCCTTGAAAGTGGGAATAATTATTAGTAATTTAGGTAGAATTTCTTCTAAAAAATTAATTATAAGTCTCAAACGTGTGTATGCCGATGGAACGGTGGATAATTTTGAAAAAATAAGTTTCAGTCCAATTAATTATCAGGATACTTTATATTTTATCATCAGAAATGATAAAAATTTGAGCGTTGGAAATAATCGTTTTGAAATAAAATTAGACCCTGATAATCAAATACTTGAAACAAAAAAAACTAATAATTCAGTAGTGTTTGAATATAATTTTCCTAATCCAAATATCAGTATTCTATCGCCTCAAGAGTTTTCGATTATTAACCAAAAAGAGGTAAATTTTATCTTACAAATACCTTCTATTAATGGTAAATCTTCAATAATTATAGAAGTAGATTCTTCCAAAGATTACAATTCAAATTCCAAAAAAACATTTTCTGGAACTCCTCCTCTCCTATTAAATTGGAAGGTAAATCTATTGGAAAAAGATAGTACCATTTATTACTTCAGAACAAAATTTTTAAATGACACAACTTGGATAGAAAGTTCATTTGTTTATATCAAAAATGGCACCGAAGGATTTGCTCAAAATAGCTTTGCTCAGTTAGAAAAAACGACCACCAACCATCAGATTATTTTAGAGAATAATCAATGGAAATTTCCAGAATCAACCATAAAAATTTCCGCAAAAATCTATGGTTGGAATAGTG
>JACMRQ010000440.1 GCA_014376355.1 Arcicella sp.
AAACTTTTGGAAAGCGAATAAAGCGTATGTTTATATTCCGCTTCAAAGGGTTTCCACCATCCTTCAGCTACCACATTTCCATGTCTGATTAACATAAAACTGTGCCATTCTAAACCTGATTCTTGGGTTGCTTTCAAGAATTTCCTTATTCCTTCCGAATTAACTCCTTGAGATTCTGGACTTCTTCTTGGTAAAGAAAGCGTTGTTTTTCCGAATGAATCGAAAGAAGAAAAAACGCTTAAACCAATGGCACCCAGGCTGGTGGTTTTAATGAAATCTCTACGAGTTGTTTGCATTTTTATTGAAAATGGTTAAGTGAAATTTTATCGAAATTTACTGAACATTTATTTTTGGTATCCCAAATTCTTACTCGCCCAAGGAATAAAAGATTTAAAATTAGGAGCATCGGTATGTCCGCCTTCATGTTGTCGCCATGCCAAATGTCCATCAAGCATATCAGTAAGCATGGGTGGCATTTTCTCGGTTATATAATCATTGGTTACTCCTAAATCTTTGACTCCTACTAATTTAAAAACAGAACCTGCGGCGATTGTTGCCATATAACTCCCTTTTTGGTCGAGCCATTTTGAATCTCCATTTTCTGGAATACCATAACTAATAAAAGTTAGTCGTGGAGCGCACAGAGCAATTAATTCGTGAGAATCAACTACCATGTCGCAACCTGTTTTTTTACCAAAAGTTGATTCTTCGGTACCATATTTCAAATAATTTCCTGCCATCCAATGGTATTCACCCCCGCCCGTTAGGCTCTCCACTGCTTCACCAAAAGTTCGGCGATGAAGTGTAGTCCCACCCTTTCCAGATGAAGCAATCAAACCTAATGAAAAACGTGGCTCAAAAGCCAAGGTTACTAATGCCGCTTTCCCGTAGCGTGAAACACCTTCAATCCCTACTTTTTTAGCATCCACCAATGGGTCGGTTTCTAAATAATCTAAACCACGAGCGGCTCCCCAAGCCCACGCCCGCAACGAACCCCAATCTTCGGGTTTGCGAGGTTGTCCTTTGTTTACTAATCCAATAATTCCACGGGTCAATCCTGCCCCATTATCCGCTTGAATACTGGATGGGTCAATGGTTACATAACCCCAACCTGCGACAAGTAATCGTTCTTGGGGAGTAAGTTCTTCCTCTGGTTTTGGTGGTGCAAAAAAGTTGGGAGCTGGCAATTTTGTAATGGGTTGATAGGCAGGATATTTATCAAAAATAGCCTTCATTTCAGGGTTAGATTTTATCATCATTTCTTTGAAAGTCGTATTTAAACTTTCCAAATCTTCCGATGATGGCTGTGCGGGTGCGGGCAAAACGGGACGACCAAGCATTATCAAAACTGGCACGGGTCCTTTTACATTTGTAGGCACAACTAATACCATTTTTATGTCTACGTTTATTAATGGATAATCGGAATTATCAACGTGACCGACTAATTCTTTAGCAACAACTGGCGTACGATTTACAAATTCTTTATCAATAATTTTTACTGTCCAAGTAACTTTTGGAACGTTTTTAGGAATTCGCCCGTAAACATTTTTCTCAAATTCTTCCATTAATTCTGGCTTGCGCTGACTATTCCACATTTCGGGAGTAGTTACTTTTTTGCCATTATTTAAAGTGAGAATGTCTGGTAATTGAGGACACGGATTGGCTAATATTTCATCATAATTCGCATGATTGGGAGCAGATTCATTTCCACTCGGACCAGAACGCAAGTTTTTGATACCCAAAGTTGCCTTCATGTTATCATGGTCTTGTTGGGTAGTGAATATCGAAATCTTCGGGTATTTACTGCTATCAATTTTTGAAATTTGGGCAAATGAAGATTGAGTGAAGGCTAACGAAAATAAAATCAATATATAATTTTTCATTGGTTAAATGCTTTTGAGGTAATTTTTTCTATTTTCTTATCGCTTTAATATGCTCCGCTACTTCTATCATCGGAGCTACCCAAATATCATTCTCGTTTTGTTTCAAGTATTGCAAAAGTTGGCGATGGGCGGGCAATGAAACATTTAAAGAATGTTCGCCTCCAACGCCATGAAATAAAAATACCAACAACTTTCCAGAGGCTTGTGCTTGTTTAACCAGTTCAATTAACTGTTCGCCCGTTTCGCCATTGATTCCGTAACAATCAATATCCATTAATTTTACCTCGTCAATGGTGTGCATTTCGTGTCTGACCGCTCTTGCTGCTACAAAATCATTAGAAAGTGTTTGAATAAATTCACCTTCAGCCACTTTTTTATGGCCACAAGTGAAGGCAAAAGTGCGTTTATTTTTTCCATCAATCGCTTTCAAATAAGCATTGCACATTTTAATTTCATCCTGAATTTTCCTCAAACTGTATTTGCTTAAATCATACTCAGGCTTAACCCAACTCATGCCCGAAACGGTGGCATCGCAAGGATGGTAAAGCGTGTGATTACCCAATTCATGCCCATTTACGGATGCTTTTTTCCAATCATTTACCCTGTTCATACCCGCATCAGAAGAAGCAGTTAAATAAAATGTACCTTTCAAATTTAAGGAATCCAAGGCTGGAATTGCGTTATCAAGGTGGACATTCAGCGCATCATCGTAAGTCAAAGCAACAGCACATTTTTTACCTTTCCACGGCTTACTTTCGTCTAAATTTTCGCCATCCGTTCGGAAAGGTGAAGCGGGTAAATCTGCCGAATTATAGAAATTTACACCTTCTGGATTATCTTGCCAAGCATATCGAACATACTTGGGATTTTTAACAGATTCATTAGACAGTTCAATCTTATCTTTGCCAACAATTTGAGCTTTTGCCCAAACGAATTTTTTATCATAATCAGCCATCGAAAACCAGCGTAGTTCTTCCCCATCTTTGGAAGTAATTCCTTCCGCTACATTAGTAAATGTCAATACAATTTTTCCATTTTCAATATTTTGTGATAGTAAAGTAGGTCCAGAATAAACTACTTTTTTTTCGTTATATACAAGGTTTAGTGCCGCAAGTGCCACTCGTTTACCAATATCCTTTTTGTTCAACGGGTGAATATCATTCCATTCTCCTAAATCAATGGTCGTTATCACAGCCGTATTGGGTAAGGTTAATGCTTTGTTTTGGGCTTCTCTCAATCTCGCTAAATTACTCTCATTGGGTGTATAATTTACCTCTTGAAAATTGGGTAATTGCACTACAAAAAAAGGCAGATTATTGTCATTCCAAAGTCTTCGCCAATCATTTATTAAGGCAGTCATAAAACCATCATATTTCTCGGGATTACCTATATTTGTTTCTCCTTGATACCATAAAAAACCTTTTACTTTCATTGGTAAAATCGGGGCAATCATGGCATTGTATAAAGCGGTAGGCTGATTTTGTTGAACGAGTCCACCGCCAGAACCAGTTACGTTTTGAGGTTGAAATACTTCCCCTACTTTACATTGCCACGTGCCTTTGAGGTCAATTTCTTCGTCATTGGCGGTCATAAAATAAGGTTTATCAGGGACGAAACCGCCTTTTCCCGAAGAATTCGTTACCTTAATCACAAAGGTGTTTTTGCCTTCTTTAAGTAAATCGGTAGGTATTTCATAACGGCGAGGAGGATATTGATACGTAGTATTACCAATCTTTTTACCATTTACATACATTTCATCGGCATCAATGATTCGACCCATGTATAATTTCACAGACTGTCCAATCCAGTTTTTAGTTACTTCAAATTCTCTTCTAAACCATACCACCCCATTCAAATCTTTTAGTCCTTGGTCTTCCCAATATCCTGGAATATTAAAATTCCTCCAACCTTTCATTTGATAAGTAGGATTTTCCCAATGTTCCTGTAATCCCATATCTTTTACATTTTTTTGATTTGAAATGGCAAATACAGGACGACGATTAAAGGAATTTACATATTTGGTATCTCTATTATGAATAATTGTTTTCTGAATATCATCAAAATTTTTGTAGCCACCTTCACTTATCCAAGCCTCAATGGGCGTACCACCCACTGAACTATTAATGATACCAATTGGGACTTTGTATTTTTCGTAAATATCACGAGCAAAAAAGTAAGTTGCTGCCCCAAAAGAAAGTACATTTTTCGGATTAGCAGCCTTCCATTCACCTTGCGGAAAATCTTCTTTGTGGGAATTTAAATTAGTGAGCGTTGGCACAAAAAAATTACGAATATCAGGGTAATTTGCCGTGGTAATATCTTCAGGAAAACGTTCTTTTACTCGCTCCATATTGATAACCATATTGCTTTGTCCACTGCATAACCATACATCACCAAAAGCAATATTTTGGATGGTGATTTCATTTTTTCCTTTTAAAACCATTTCGAAGCCAATTCCTGCTGACTGAGCAGGAAGCATTATTTCCCATTTTCCACTTTCAACTGTGGTGGTTTTAAAGCTTTTTCTATTAAAGATGAGCGTGATTTTCTCCTTTGGAGAAGCCCAACCCCAGATTTTAATGGGTTGGTCCCGTTGTAAGACCATATTATTCGAAATCAGTTTTGGCAAACGAATTTGACTACTGCTAAGATTATGGAAAAAAAATACGGAGAATAGCGAAATAAGTAGTTGTTTTCTCATAGTTTAAAATTCGGTTCAGTTTCCACCATCCACGGGTTTCAGCAACATTGCCGACATACTCAAAGTAACTTTTTTGATGGAAATCACTCTATCATCTCTCATGTCCAACGGTCTGATTTGAAGAACTTATCATAGACTCTTACGATAAGTTCCTTATTTTATCTTGTTTTATTTACCCATGGGATAAAGAATAATTTTCTAAAATTACTAAAAAAAACCTTTAATAAACAATGGTAAATTTTCACAGGATAACACAGTTCATTTGTTGTTATCGTAAAGTCATCGTAAAAATTCTTCTTTTGTTTTGTAACCAGATTTCCCTAAGTTGTACAACAAAAAATGTATCCCTTTTTCCTAATCCCTAATCTATGCAACTAAAATACATCGACCGCCTTTATAAACGTTACCAACGGGGCAATGCACCGAAGATACCTATCGCATTGATTCACAGCAACTCATGGGAAAAATCATGCCGTCCAAAATCAACGTAACCAACGAAGCCAAGCGACAAAATATGGCTCACCAGATTTTATCGGAGCCAATAATAATACATTGCTTTGGGGTACATTGAAACCAAAAATACTGGTGACAAAGACATGGAAGGAGTCAAGA
>JACMRQ010000441.1 GCA_014376355.1 Arcicella sp.
CGGCTCCGATCTCATCGGCAGAATTATAACCTCCAATTGGAGGTAGTGGTGTTGGCGTAGTGTTGCTGTCTGAACTGCAACTTGCCAACATACCCAAACCTGCGATAGCCAATGCGAAACCTGTTAATTTCATTGTTTTCATAGTGTTAATGTTTAATTTGAATTTAGTTAATATTTGAATTTAGTTAATATTTGAATTTAGTTAATATTTGAATTAGTATCCATTATTTTGAATGAGTCTGCCGTCACTCGCGGTGATTTGCTCCTGAGGAATTGGAAACACCTCCATCGTTCCCACAATAAATGTTTTTCCGTTTGTAGCCATGGCACTTTGTGCTTGGCCTGTTCTCACCAAGTCGAACCAGCGGTCGTGTTCCATTGCCATTTCCCAGCGTCTTTCATTCCAAATGGATTGCAAGGAAACGGTGAGCGCATTGGGCAAACCTGCGCGGTTCCTGATGGTGTTTACTTGTGTCAATGCAGCACCAGAATTCCCTAATTTGAAGGCCGCTTCTGCGCTGATTAATAAAATGTCGCTGTATTTTAATATCCTTAAATTTTTACCACTTTGCTCTCGGTCGTTAAACGGAAGTTCAGCAATTCTGCTTTGGTAGGCTTTATAATTGTAACGGGGGTTATTTAGTGTAGCCGGTGCCTCGAATCCATCCCATAAAGTAGAAGGAATAAACATGATGGTTGCCGCTTTCCTTAAATCACCGGCTTCATAAGAATTTGTAAGGCCCAGTGAAGGCGTATTAAAACCCCAACCTAAATCTGGAGTTCCTCTAGGTTCTTGTACGTAAGAATAGCTCTGAATTCCGTTTCCTGCAACCGCTTGAACTTCAAAAATAGATTCCGTTCCATTTTCTCCCGCTTGTCTCCAAACTTGGGCATAATCCGGTAGTAAAGCATATTGCCCAGATCCTATAACTTCCTCGCACATGCTGTAACATTGCTGCCATTTTTCTTGATAGAGATAGGCTTTCGCCAGTAACGCCTGAGCGGCCCCTTTTGTTGCTCTACCCATATCTACGGGAGCATATTGACTTTTAATGGGCAATTTACTGATGGCATCCAACAAATCTGTTTCAATTTGAGCATAGGTTTCTGCTTTGGACCTTCTCGTGTAAACGATACTGTTTACGGCTTCATCATTATTAAGGTCTACCTGACTTACAACAATAGGAACGCCTCCAAAACATCGTACCAAGTCAAAATACCACAAAGCTCTTAAGAATTTCACTTCACCTATCAATCTGCTTTTTAAAGCGCCGTCGATATTGAGTTTTTCTAAATAAAACAAGGCGTCATTAGCCCTTCCGATAGCTTTGTACCTACCCGACCAAGTATCATTAAAAGATATACCAGAGGTAGAGAAATCCAAGTTGTCTAATTTATTTTTATCCGCTCCAGAATCTCCGGGTGTCGAACCTTTATCGGCATCATCCGAGGTAATACTAGTAAGGCCGATCCACGAAAAAGAGTTCACATCGTAGGCCAAAAGTTTATTGTAAACGCCATTGGCCAACTGAACTGCTTTAGCTGGATTGTTAAGTAAATCGGATTCACTTAGTTTGTCACTGGGCTCAACATTTAAATCTGCTTCGCATGAAATATAAGTAGCGGAAACCAGCAGTGTTCCAATTATTAATCTGAATTTGACGTATTTTTTCATTTTCATTTTTGATTTAGAAACTAACATTAGCCCCTACTAAGAAGGTTTTGTTGGTCGGATATGCGTCAAGTTCAATACCTGCGTTTTGCAGTGGATTTCCATTATCGTTTCCGGAAAGTTCTGGAGAATATCCTGAATATTTAGTGAAAATAAATGGATTTACTGCGGTAACATAAATTCGAACCTTATCCAATTTTTTTATTATTTTCGGGAGTGTATATCCTAAAGTGATGTTACTAATTTTGAAATAGGCACCATCTTCGATAAAATAGGTAGAAGGTTCCGGAATCTCATTTGAAGGTTTTGGGTTGAGGGCATTTGGAGTTGAGGGCGTCCAAAAACTATCCAAAATGTCATATTCAACATTCTCACCACCAAATCGCTGTGCCTTTTTCCCATTATAAATTTTATTGCCACCAACACCATACGTTTCGACTGTAAAATCTAAATTTTTATAAGTCATTCCTAAATTAATGCCGTAAGTATATTTGGGAATGTAACTTCCCGCATTGATTCGGTCTTTGTCGGTAAGTCCGGCCACACCATCGACCATATCATTATAAATTGGTGCACCATCGCCGTTGTAACCTGTCTGATCAAAAACAAAAAAACTACCCAGAGGTTCTCCTAATTTTACCAACTTGGTATATTTTCCATTGTTGGTCCCACCGCCGGTTAAAGTTTTAAAATATTTGCTGTCGATTCGGGAAACCTCATTTTTATTTTGAGAATAATTACCGCCAATCCAGTATTTGATATTTTCTCCGATGCTATCATCCCAGCGCAAAGCAACTTCAATTCCCTTATTGGTAATTTCACCACTATTGACGAAGACTTCATTTTCGGACAACGCTTCAGGAACTCTAACATTTAGAATTAAATCTTCCGATTTTCGGTTATAAAAATCTAGCGCACCTGTGATGTGGTTGTTGGCTAAGGTAAAATCAAGACCCAAGTCAACTTCTTTCATAGTTTCCCAAGTTAAATTTGGATCGACATCGTTGTCCGCATTTGTTCCAGCTTGACTGACACCTCCGAATGGATATGAATTTAAGGAAAATGCGATATAATTGTAGGTTGGTCCATTTCCATTTCCTACTTCGCCGTAACCTCCTCTAATTTTTAATCGATTTATAAATTTTACCTTCTTTAAGAAATCTTCTTCACTTACGACCCAACCCGCAGAAACGGCTGGAAAAATACCCCATTTTTTTGCAGTTTGAAAAACGCTGATCCCTTCTCTTCTAATGGAAGCTGAAAACAAATATTTATTGTTAAATGCATATTCCATTCGGCCAAAATAAGCGATAGAAATTCTAGCCGTAGTATGGTTGTTTGAGATATAATTGTCGGGATTGACATCTTCATTATTTTCTGAAAAATCAAGATACCAATAATTGGACTTTACGGGAACATTGGTTCGCCGTGCACTAAAATTTTCACTGTTGTTGTTGGTCGTCCTCGACATTCCCGCAATAAGCGTAAGATCGTGGCGGCCAAATTCTTTTTTGTAGGTCAAATAATTGTCCCAATTCCATTCGTAGCTATCACTTCTGCGTTGCTCCAAAGTGTTGATTGGATCTGATGGATGAATGGCTATATACTGCTCTGCACTCAGCGAGGGATTCTGAGAAAGCCCTATATCTAAATTCGGTGTGAAAGAATATCCTTTTCCCCAATCGGCTGTTGCACCGAAATTAGTATTAAATTTTAATCCCTTTATCAACTGCAGTTCACCGCCTACCGCACCAAAAAGGGTAACATTTTTATTTTTTTCATTGGCAAAATACAATTGGGCAACAGGATTGCCAACGGTGTTCATTACTTGTCCCGAGAGGTCATTTAAACCTGTTGTTGTATTGACCAAAGGGGCTCCAAATCTCCCATTGGCATATCTGACCGGAACTATTGGTGATTGCTTGTAGGCAGATGTAAACGCACTTAAAGGTTTTGGTGTATTATCTGCTACTGAAATATTAACTGATTGCGTTATTTTAAATTTATCAGAAAATTTAAATTCATTTTTACTTATTAAGTTGGTGCGCTTGTAATCTGTTCCGATAAGAATCCCCTTTTCAGTGTAATGCGACAACCCAAGGTAATAATTTATATTGTCGCTTCCGCCTGAAAACGAAATGGAATTGTTGCTAACCTCTCCTTTCCTTGTAATTTCATCAAGCCAGTTCGTATTGACAGGCTGGTTGAAATTGTAATAAGTAGAAGATCCCAAAGCCGTATTATTGTAGTAAGCGTAACGATAGCTATCAGCCATTTTCACACTATTTAGAATGCTTTTCTCTCCGTAATAGGAATCATACGAAATCTTGACTTCGCCCTTTATCCCTCTTTTAGTGGTGACTATAATTACCCCATTCGCCCCTTTCTGACCATATATAGCAAGTGAGGATGCGTCTTTAAGAATATCTAACGTAGCAATATCATTGGCACTCAGTCCATTAAGACTTTGAGTTTCAAGTCCGTCGATAACATACAAAGGGCTTCTATTTCCTAGTACAGTTCCCAGACCACGGATAATAATGGTGGGCTTGGCGCCCGGTTCGTCATTGGTAACAATATTTACTCCGGCTGCCTTACCCTGAATGGCTTGTATGGCGGACTGTGCTGGTATTCTTAAAATATCTTCTGACTTTATCTGCGAAATGGAACCCGTTATGGCGCCTTTCTTTTTGGTTCCGTAACCCACGACTACCACCTCATCGAGTATTTTGTTGCTTTCAGTAAGCACTACGGTCATGGTTGTTGTGGCATTTTTTTTAACAGTTTCAAAACCAACTATCGAAAACGTCAGTTGGGAACCCGCGGCAACTCTTATCGTAAAATTTCCATCAAAGTCGCTAACAGAAGAAACGGCGCCACCGTCAGCACTAACATTTACGCCCGGAATGGGTAAGGCATTGCTGTCTGATACTTTCCCAGTTATATTTTCTTGTGCTACGCCATTGGAAGACAAGGAAAATAGCAATAGCAATAAGGTGCATCGAATAAAGCTTTTCATAGGTTGGAGATAAGTATTACTTCCCAAATCTATAAAATTACAACGATGTAGTCACTTTTTTACATTACTACATTAATACATCAAAGTGGTAAAGTAAAAGGTTTCGTTAAAAAACGCCCACTAGCAAATAAAATTTACAGAATAAAAATCTCGATGATGTAGTCTTGATGTACTAAACGAGCATTGCGAAATCGTAATAGTTGATGTGTTTGAAATAAAGTTTTCAATTTTAAACTAAAAGCATAAATTTATTTAGGTTTTCTTCCTGGTTTAAACCCAGTTTTTTTCGCAATCTGTAGCGATGAAGTTCTACACCTCTATAGGAAATATTCATTAATGGTGCTATTTCTTTAGAAGAAAGATTCATCTTAAGATACACACACAACTTTATGTCTTTTGATGTTAATATTGGAAACTTATTGGACAAATTGATGATAAATTCGTTGTGAATTTGATTCAGGTTGTTTTCAAAAATTTCCCATTCGTGCTTGTTCACTGCATTAATTTTGATCGCTTTCTTTATTTCACTGATCAGTCGGTTTAAGTCCGTTTCGGATTCCAGAATCAGTTGAATATTTTCTATCATTTCGCTTTGTTTTGCAATAGAAAGAGATTTTCCGGCTACTTCCGATGATTTGGTTTGAATTTCAAGTTCTAATATATGCTTTTCATATTCCTGTAAGTTCATTTCATTTTCTGCTTTCAGCTCCATCTCGAGTATTTTTTTTTGGTGCTTCAATTCTTCTTCTCGGAGCGTTAATTTTTGGTTGTACCGAATTTTATTCCATTTGTAATATAAATAACCTGCGGTTAATAAGACCAGAATGTAAAAAAATATCATCAGCAGCGAGAAGTACCATGGCCTGGCAACTTTAAATTCAAACTGATAAAGTTGATGGAATTTTATTCCATCGTTAAAATAAATCAGAATGTCATGACTACCACTGCTTAAATTATTCAGTAATAATGGACCCTCTTTTACTGGAATGAAATTGTTACTATCCTTCGCCTTATAAAATAAATTCGGCTTGGTGGAACCATACAATCCAGACAAAATTCGCAACTCCAATTCGGTGTTATACTTTATTTTAGAACGGTTTCGCAGCAGCTGATTTTCATTAAAGGCTTCCACATGAACAATCGGAAATAGCTTATTTTCTTTTTTCAATTGTAATGAGATAAATCCGTCATCAAGATTTAACAGATACTGGCCTTCACTTCTAAACACTTTTAGATAGTCATTAATAATTTTACCACGATAATATTTTTCTTGGATAACATTCCAAACAAATTTATTTTCGTCCGCGCGGATTAAATAAAGTAACCCAGATTGCAGAATCAAAAAATTATTGTCGTCAATGGCTACGATGTCTGAGATGTCTTTGAAGTTGGCATTAAAAACAGCATTTTTCTCAAGTAAATTGGTTATCGAATTAAAAGTATACCATGAATTGTTTATTAAAAAAAGGACTTCATTTCGATATTCAAAAATTTTTACTCCAAAATCATTCGCAATTTTATTTTTTTGGGTTACGTTTTCGATTTCTATGGCCTTATAATTTTTATCATAAACCACTTTATACAACCCTCGATAATTGTCTGCAGCCCAAATTTCATTAATTTTCTTTTGTGCAACATATTTTATGGGTTTGTAAAAATCTTGTATTTGTGTGTACTGCGAAAAATCATTGCTATTGTTGTAAATGACCACGCCACTGTAGTTGGCCTGCAAATAAGTTGCATTTAAATTACTCTTACTCAGATTCCACCCTCCATTTACAGCATTGATTTTACTAAGCACATTGTTTTCGTAAAGAAAAGTGCCTTCATTATGTCCAATGATATAACGTTGGTCGACTTTATTAATATTCCAAGCCTGCCCTTGCGCATTGGGAAGCAACGTTAATACTTTGTTTTCATATTTAAAAATCCCGTGGTTTGAAGCCAGTAAATAGCCCTCCGGAATGGCCGCGACAGAATAAACGGAACCCAATTTACCGGAATTATCAGAAAAAATGGAAACTGGTGAATTAATTTCGATGTGGGCAATCCCATTATCTAAGCCAAGCCACAAATCGTTTTCATTGTCAAATCCGATACTTAAAATCGAATTATTCATCAAGACATTGTCTCTACTGATGTTGATATAAGAATTGTCATTCAGATCGATACTAAAAATACCCTTACTAGCTGTTCCAATAATTAACTTGTTGGCTTTTATAAATTTTGCAGTATTGATGATTGCCGTTTTTAAGACTTCATTTAACGGATGTGACCAAGGCGCTATAATTCCTTTGTCGATCACAAAAACACCGTTTTTTTGAGTGAAGATGTAAGTCTTGCCTTTAAAGTTTTCAATACCATGAATCACATTATTTTCAATGGCTTCCATGTGCGGCAGCTTTTCGAATCGCGTGCCTTTCATTTTGTAAATGCCATTTTTTATAGACGCATAAAGCAATTCACCATTGATCTCAAAGCAATACGAAATTTGAAACGGCAATTTGATCGCGCTTATCTTACCGTTATCGAATAAGTAGATTTCGTTAAAGGACTGAAAATAAATTTTATTTTCGAAAGTAAAAATTTTCCAAATTTCTTCATTGCCATTATCGCTGAATAACTTTATCCCATTGGAAATAGAAACGTAGATCATCTTTCCTTGCTGTCTGCGCCAATAGCCAAATTCTTTATAGGAGCCGCAATATATCTTATCTCCAACGGCAAGAACAGAACGAATAATTGTTTTGTTAGGCAGGTTGTACTTTTCCCATTTTACGCCATCATAACGCAAAAAGTAATGGTTGTTTGCAAAATACATCGCATGATCTTTGCCTCGCACGACATTCCAAATCTGATTGTCTCCCTGATAAATGTATTTGCTGTAGTTTTCAACAAACGGAAGTAATTCCTGGGAATATCCTTGTAAACTAAATAGGAAAAAAAGGAAAGATTTTAGTGCGAACGATTTCAAGATAATATGATTTATCTTCAAATATAACCACATTTTCTTTAATCTTAAAATTTGTATTAAACAATAAAACTGCGTTCGCCGAGAGGTGTTATAGTATTTTATTTGCCGTCAACATAGTCTTGAAGATATCGAAACCTTTCGGTAAGTTTTCCATTTTCGGTAACTTTGGCTCTTTTTAGAATACCGTCTTTGTCGCCGTTGAAGAAAGCCGGAATTACATGTTCCATAAACATTTCTCCGAAACCTTCGCTGGCATCTTTAGGCAATTCGCAGGGCAAGTTATCTACTGACATTACGACAATAGCGGCAGGATGCTTGTAAGAAACTTCGCTGTTGTCGCTAGGAAGGTAGCCAAAAAACGGATCTGCAATCGTGGATGATTTAATCGTACAGGCGATAGGACCGTTGACATCACAAGAAATATCAGCGACCACCTTAATTTTGCAATCTGTTGCCTGAAGCATTTGCCGGGTTAAGATTACCGGCGCATCATTGGCATAAAAATGACCCGCCATAAAAATATCAGACACTTTCGTAAAGCGCTCAAAATCGGAAATATATTCGGTGGGATTGCTATAAAAATCTGATTTTGAAGCAATAGCGCCGTCTTTGCGTTTGTTGTAGTCCAAAACGTCAATTTGAACATAAACGGGTTCAGAATATAGTTTGGTAAGAAAATTATCAACACTTACGGCTTTAATTTTCATGGCGTCAAGAATTTCTTTAGCGCCGTTTCCTACCTTGCCGCGACCGGTCAACACAATTTTTATCGGGGGAAGCACTTGTCTTTTTAATTTTGAAACCAACGCCTCCTTACCTGCCAACGTCTCTGCTTTAGGAATTGAAAACAGTTCGAATTTTATGCCAAAAGCCCTAAAACCATTGTAAGCGCCAACAATTCCGGCATACCTTCCAAAACCAATAAGCCGTTTGTAATTTTGATCTACGATAGTCTCATGATCATACAAATCGATTTTCTTCGCAAGTATTGCTTGCAATAATTTCCTGTTGTGTGGCTGTTTTTTTATGGTGTGCGAAAAGAAGAAGTATTTTTTAAATGGAATCAATTCGGCAACAGGCACTTCCTTTACACCAAACAAAACTTCACAATCCGAGATGTCGTTTGTAACTTCAATTCCTACATCATCATACTGCTGGTCGGTAAAGATCCTAATGTCTGAAGATTCTACTTTTATTTCCGTTTCTGGATGTTCTAATTTCAATCTTAACAATTCATCAGGGGTAAACACAACTCTCCTGTCTGGCGGACTTTTCCTCTCTTTTATAATTCCGAATTTCATTGCTTTGGGTAGGCCTTTTTAATTTCGATCTCAAAAGTAATCTATTACTACAACGTTTTCAAAAAAAATCAGCCTTATTGCAATGCAGTCTAAGGTTTCATTATCAAGTCATTGAAAAAAAAAGTTAATAAAGTTTGTAAAATCATTAATAAAATAACGATTTTTCCGTTACGTTGTTTCGTTATATTTGCTTTAAAGTCTAAAAAATGTCATTCAAAAAATACTTTTATACACTGCTACTGTTGCCGATTTTAAGCATTTTTTTAGCTTGTTCCAAACAAGATAAGACTGAGGCAATGCCGCCTGATGCAGCAGAAAGTCTGTACCCTACCATGAAACCTTCTAAAGTGCAGTATCCAAAGTTGGAAGCCCTTTTTATGGAAAATAAAAAAGCAGTCATTGATCGATTTTGTGAAAGATATTGGCGCAATACTGACAGTAATCTTAGTTTTTTGGTAGCAAAAAATGGCCAAATTATTTATGAAAAGTACCAAGGCCTCTCTAATCGTAAAACAGAATCTAAAATTACTGCCAATACCCCAATGCACATAGCGTCTGTAAGTAAAGTGTTGACCGCTACTGCTATATTGCTGCTGGTAGATAAAAAGAAAATCGATTTGGATCAAAAAGTAAATACAATTTTAACACATTTTCCATATCCTGAAATTACTGTAAAAACTTTGCTGAATCATCGCAGTGGATTAAGAAATTATGCCTATTTTACCGAAGATAAAGGGGTCTGGGATCGCAGAATAACGCTGACCAACCAAGACATTTTGAACCTCTTTGAAGCAAAAAATATCCAGTTGGAATTTCCCACTGATACTCATTTTAGTTACTGCAATACCAATTATGCGATGCTGGCGTTGGTGATCGAGAAAATTACCGGGCTTAATTACCGACTAGCAATGCAAGAAATGATTTTTAAACCATTGTCAATGAAAGATACCTATGTTTTCGATATCAATAAAGACAATGAAACTGCAACCCCCTCTTACAAGGGCAATAACGTCGAATTGGCGTTGGATTATTTGGATGGCATTTATGGGGATAAAAATATTTACTCAACCCCTAGAGATTTGCTGAAGTTTGACTTGGCTCGAAAAGCCCCTACTTTTCTAAAATCGAAATTGCGGAACTTAATTTACAAAGGGTACAGCAACGAACACAAAGGCACTAAAAACTATGGATTGGGTATGCGCATGATTGAATGGGAAACGGGGCAGAAATTTTATTTTCACAATGGCTGGTGGCACGGCAACACATCTTCGTATATAACTTTGGTCAAAGAAAACGTGACGATTATTGCCTTGTCGAATAAATTTACCCGCAACGTTTATGCGGTAAGAAAACTAGCACCGCTTTTTGGAGATTATCCTTTTCAGTTTGACGACGAAGAATAAATTTAATTTTTTTTAATGAATTTGTCAGTAGATAAGGTACCTTTGAGCTCTTTCTTTTTGAAGCATCATGGGGTCGACTGGTTTTGACAGCAAGTCGAATTGAAAAGTAAGCACGTCGAGAACTGGGACAATTCTCGTAAATAAAAGGTTTCAAACATTTTACACGGCGAAGGAAACTACGCTCTTGCTGCATAATCTGAATTATAGTAAGATGAGCCTCGTTCCTACAAGGTAGGAAAGTGAGATTTACCTCGAAAGCTTTGGTTTATGGCGGTCGATAAAGGTGAATCGTAAATTTAAACCTAGAAATGGCCAAGCTTCGGAGCTGTTTCGAAATTAAGAGGCTAAGTGTTTTGTGGTTGTTTCTGACCGGGCAAAACGTCGAAAATTCAATCAGGAAATAAGCGTGTAGAAAGTTTTTTAGTTGCTTGTTTGGACGGGAGTTCGATTCTCCCCGACTCCACAAAATTATCAACAAATTAAATTAAAAGCCTGTAAATCTTAGGATTTACAGGCTTTTTTATTTTTTGTGATTTCAAAATTGATATTAAATCATAGTGCTAAAGGTAGTTAATCGGTTAGTCGAAAAAAATGAAATTTAAACTAACCGAATTTCATGTAATGCCTTGTTTAATAAGGTGTTCAGAAGTTGAACATCTTGACAAGCAAGATTATTAAAATTATATTTAGTAACCAAAAAAGTCACCACATTATGAAATCAAAAATTTCAATCTTATTCTATGCGAGAACAGCAGATCAATCGAAAAATGGATTACTGCCCATTTATCTTAGAATAACCGTCGATGGTAAAAGAATCGAATTAAGTACAGGTAAATTTATTGAAAAATCAAAATGGATTGTCGCAGCAGCTAAAATGAAGGGCAATACTGAGGAAGCCAGAACAATAAATAGTTACCTTGATATTTTAAAAAATAAAGTTTATGAAACAGAAAAGCAAATGATCAATCGTAATGAAGTAATCAATTCTAATACATTCAAAAACAAGTTTATTGGAATTGAAGAAAAACAAAGAATGCTTATTCCAATTTTCAAAGAACACAACAAGCAGATGGAAGCTTTGATTAACAAAGAGTTTGCTTTCAATACTCACAAACGGTATGAAACCTCATTAAAACATATACAAGATTTTTTAAAATATAAATATTCGTTAGAAGATATTCCAATAAAAAATATCAATTTGGCATTTGTGAATGACTTCGATTTTTATCTTCGAACGGTTAGAAATTGCAACAACAATTCAACCATCAAATATGTTAGAAATCTAGGCAAAATTGTCAAACTATGTTATGCTAATGATTGGATTGAACGAGATCCTTTTCTAAATTTCAAAGGGAAAGTCAAAGAGGTAGATAGAGCTTTTTTATCTCAAGAAGAAATCAGTACCATTTATCTAAAGGAGTTTTCAGCGGCTCGGCTAAATCAAGTGAAAGATGCCTTTATCTTTTGTTGCTTTACTGGTTTTGCTTATGTCGATGTATTTCAACTTAAGAAATCAAATATTGAAATTGGTATTGATGGTAATAAATGGATTTGCAAACACCGTCAAAAAACAGATACTCCTTCAAGAATTCCATTATTACAAATTCCTGAAGAAATCATCGAAAAATACAATAATCATCCACAATGTGTGAATGAAGACAAGTTGCTTCCTGTTTTAAGCAACCAAAAAATGAATGCTTATCTAAAAGAAATAGCTGACGTTTGCGGCATCAAAAGTGAAATGACTTTCCATATTGCCCGACATACATTTGCAACGACTGTAACGCTGACAAATGGGGTCCCTATTGAAAGCGTGAGTAAAATGCTTGGACACAAAAGTCTAAGAACAACACAACATTATGCAAAAATTCTCGATAAAAAAGTAAGTGAAGATATGACTGCATTAAGAAATAAATTCGCATCACAACAAAATGAAGCGCAGCTAAAATCAGTATAAATGGAAAAATTTACAGCCATTTGAAGCTTTTAATAGCAATTGATTGTAATTCGTATAATTTTTTATTTAATTTTATGAAATAAATTATATACACCATACAGATTATATCGAATTTCATGAAATCAAATTACATCTTAGACAATTTCGAAAGTCTTGTGTGTGAGATTAAAGATTCTAAATTCTCACTAGATCAAGAGAGCAAGGATTCCTCGCACGGTTATACTTTCGAAAACTTCACGCTTTATTCCATTTCGTTTCAAGATGAAAATGGGAAAATCAATTACAAAATTAGTAACCCGTCAAATAGTATACACCCATGTACTGTTGAATATAAATACTATAGTGATGCAGCTCCTCATAACTATATTCCATTAATTAATCAAATTGTTTTCGAACTCCAAATTAAATCTTTAAGCAAAGAATATCACTGGAAAAACAATAATGATAAAATCCAATTATACATTAAAGCCAATCCTAAACTTGAAAAAGAAACCAAAGAAATTCGATTTTTTAACTACTGCTATAATATATTAAAAAATGAGAATGACATAATCGAAAGTTTCATTAAAACCAAAGTTTTAAAATGTAAAACATCGGAGCAAACAACGCAGTTTATTCATAAAAACCAATATGCACTCGACAAATTTACATCGAGATTAATCAAACGAATCAATCCAAAAAGTGTTGATGATTTATATTGTATTTCTGAAAATTACGATAGAATCGATTGCTTAAAATTGACATTTAGTTTCGCTGAAAGACTTCTCGCATTTTTAGAGTCAGATTATTTTTCATTTCTAAACCCTACTATCAGGGCTTCTGACAATACTATTCTAAAAGCACAAAATAATCTTGCATACAAAAGTGAATATATAAAATCAAAAATCAATAGTGCGGACATTGATAAGAAACTATCAAAAATCGCATTAAACCCTATTCAAAAACTAGAGGATTGCAATGTTAACAAACCAATTACTTGCAATGAATACAAATATTGCAGTAGATTTATCTCAAAGGCATTCAAAATGCTAAAAGAAAATAAAGCAGAATTATCAAACAAAACTTTATCAGATTGGCTTTCAAAAACAAACCTAAACACATTATCATTTTTTGATTACCTTACAGATACAATAATTAAAGAGTTGGAGCAATGTGATACTAATACTCAAGGCTTAGAAATATTATTCAAAATGTTGAAAGTTCAAAACCAAAACCCTAATAGTGTCAATCGAAGATTCAAATTAAAACTACCTGCAATTAAGCAACAACTCGTCAATTGGTTAGAGGAAGAAGCGGAATATGTCCGTAAGAAAATTAATTTAGAAGGACAAAATCCAAAATTTGAGAGTTCAGAAAATAAAATCAAACTACTATCCGGCTTATCTGTAGCCCAATTAAGCTACTTTTCAAATTTGCTGTTACAAACCAATATTATAAAGCACGATAATCAAAGTGAAGTATTCAGATTCATGGCAGATAATTTCAAAACCACCATGACTGATAAAATTTCTAAAGAAAGTTTCAGAACAAAATACTATAATGTTGAAGATTCTACTAAAAATATAGTTCGAGAAAAAATTATCGATTTACTCAACCTTACGAAGCTTTAGCACTTCTTTCATCAAGCGCCAACCAAAGCCATCAAGCGTTAATAAATCTTCGTTTTCAATAGCTAGTAGTTCCTCTAGACTGGAAAATTTTTGAAATTTCATAAAATTCTTCAGTTCTAGACTAATGGGCTTAGAATTGTCAGTATTCATAATATGCGAATATGCCCCTAAGTCCCTATTAGGTTGGTTATAAAACAGCAGCGTGGGACATCAGATGTACCAGCCACAGAGGTACTGCCAAGCACCCATTGCACCAATACACTGAGCCCACGCTTTGCGTGGGCGAACAGTATATTTTCTGGTGCAATTAAAAAATTTGGCAGTTTTCTGTGGCACAGTAAAATAACTTTCGCTACTTATATTTTTCGAGGTATAACCTCTTCCATTCTTATAAAAGCAAATTTACTATAAAAAGATAAATTTAATAGTAACATTAATGCTTCAAAAAACTTTTTTCTTCAAAACCATCGATTTTACTACTATTTGTCAGGGGTACTAGGACCCCTGTGACTGTTTTGGTTTTCATTTAATTATTCTATTTGCTATCTAATTTTAAATCCACCTTATCATGGCAATTGAAGTAATCACAAAAGAAGACTTGTATGAATTCCGAGATTTACTAATAAACGATTTCAAAGAAATTCTAAAAACCAAACCTCAACAAAACGAAAAGAAATGGCTCAAATCCAATGAAGTAAAAAAGCTTCTAAACATTTCATCAGGCACATTACAAAATCTCAGAATCAATGGCACACTCACCTACTCTAAAATTGGAGGAACAATTTTTTATCAAGGTCAAGAAATTGATAAAATCTTGGAATTAAATAGCGTGAACTCTAAAAGAGATTTATTAACTAAATTTTAAAAGGTAGTATTTTGAATTACATCAAGCATCTAACCGGCTTCTTCGATAAAGTAATCCAAGACCGGCATCTCAACCCTACACACATAAGCTTATATATAGCTTTATTTCAGCAATGGAATGTAAACCGCTTTCAAAATCCAATCAGTATCACTCGAGACGAAATAATGCGTATAAGTAAAATTGCTTCAAAAGCAACCTATCATAAATGCATGAGAGAATTAAACGAAAAAGGATTCTTGAAATACGAACCCTCATTCAACCCATTCAAAGGCAGTATGGTAATCCTCTTCAACTTTTCAGAAGAATCTAAAGCAGTTCAAAAAAAAGAGAGCGACCTAGACAAAAAAGAATTAAAAAATGAACAAGTTCTAAACAAGCAACAAACAAGTATTAGTACAGGTACTGAA
The DNA here is from genome assembly GCA_014376355.1 of Arcicella sp. Classification (GTDB taxonomy): domain Bacteria; phylum Bacteroidota; class Bacteroidia; order Cytophagales; family Spirosomataceae; genus Arcicella. Next base: position 15,209 of record JACMRQ010000441.1, read on the forward strand.
CAAGCATTAGTACCTTCTATAAACTATATAAACAATTTAAACATTTCAAAGGGTGCAAACGAAAACGAGTTCACAGAAAATTTTGAAAATGAAAATTCAGATTTAAAAAAAGAAAATGAACCAAATAGAATGCAGGAGGTATTCGCCGCAACCGATAAAAATCAAATAGAAAACTGGCGGCAAAAAAGTTCCGTAAAAAAAGAAAACCCACCAACTTCACAAGAAGTAAGAACGTATTTCTTAGAAAATTCTTTGTCCGAATTAGAAGCTCAGAAATTTTTCAATTACTTCTGTAGCAACGGATGGCTAGTTGGAGGTAAAACCCCAATGGTCGATTGGCAAGCGGCAGCACAAAACTGGATGCTAAACGTAAACAAATTCATCTCCTATGGAAACCAACAAAAAAGAGCAGGAAACCTCAGCAGTTCAGCAGATAAAGACTATTCAGAGCCATTATGATTATCAAGAAGTAATAACTTGGATACAAACCAAAGGTCAAAATCTTTATGGTTCTCATTTTAAAATCCTAGAAACCGATTATCCAATCATTTACAAACTCATAGCCTATTTCCTAAAAGACGAACAATCTTGTTTCCAATTGAACATCAACTTGACCAAAGGCATTTTACTAACCGGACCGGTTGGTTGTGGGAAAACGTCAATACTCAATATTATGAAATACCTAACGCCAATAGAACACAAATTTTTCCTAAAACCAACCCGAGATATAAGTTTCGAATTCATCCAAGATGGCTATGAAATAATCCACCGATATTCTAAAGGAAAACTCTACCAATCCGATCCAAAAATTTATTGCTTCGATGATCTAGGAACCGAAAATAACCTAAAATATTTTGGAAATGAATGTAATGTAATGGCTGAAATTTTGCTTAGTCGCTCCGATTTATTTACTGCCAAAAAAATCCAAACTCACATAACAACAAACCTATCGGCAACCGAAATAGAAAACTACTACGGTAATAGAGTACGGAGCCGACTCCGTGAAATGGTTAATCTAATAGCCTACGACAAAACCACACCCGACAAACGCTAAAATCATTATTTATAAAAATGTAATTACGAGTACAGCGAATCAACCTAAATTTTAAAACACAAAACAATCATGAAAGCAACCTCCACATTTTGGAACTATTTTAACATCAATCAAAAAACAATTTCCAACCTCCAAAACGAACACGACAAAACCTATAAACTAATCAACTTTTGGCTAGAACGACACATTAAAAACTACTGCCATCATTTAGACTATATCCTATTTTTTCCAAAGAAATCGGGCGAAAAATCACAAATAATAATAACCGCAAACGGAAATCCGCTTTATTTCAATTATGTAGAAACATTTGTAAAAGCCGCTCCAAGAATCAAAAATTGGGAAGTAAAAGCATTTCTTCAACCCTCAACTAAAATTGAAAAAATTAAACAAGGTTTAGACGAACCATACATTTTCTGCGATCTAATTCTAAAAACAAGTGAGTTGAAATTTGCACTTTTAAATCCCGACGAACAAAAGAAAAAACTAGACATTGTAGTTTATCTAAAAGACTACACGATTTACTGCGACAACAAAATTCTATTAGAAGCAGTATTTATCATCGTGCAAGATCTATTAGGAGAAAAATCAATGTATGAAAATTTGAATTTTGTGCAATTGGGGCAAATGCCAGTTGATGATACAAATCTTATCCAATTATTCGAGCTTCAAGCATATATTGACAAAATTAATTCTAGAAAAAATTAGTTTAATATTACTTTCCATCACACCATAATCTTTAAACATTGCATGATAATTACAGTTTCAAATTATGTGAGAGGGTTCTCCTTAGGGAAAACCCCAAGTAAAACCCTAGGGATTCCGCCATTGTGTAGTACTTTGTTAAAAAGTAAATTTGTTTTTATTAAATCTAAAAATTAAAAATATGGCACTAAAACCTGGAACAAAAAGAATTGCAACATCTACAGGAAAGCCAGATCACCGTCAGCGTGATAATAAGGACACACCTGGGAACACACCTTCGCTAAAACCTCCTGTACCTAAAAAGAAGTGATAATAGATTCAAAAGATGCCTTTCAGCATCTTTTTTATTTTATTGAATATTTAAATGTTAACTATCTTTGAAAAGTTGTCATTTTATGCAAACTATTATATCAGTTTCTAACGAATTAGATTGGAGAACTTACAGTCTCGTTAATTATGAATCCATTTTTGAAGAAAAAACATTTTCTTTTTTAGAAAATGTTTTAATTATTGAAAATAAGAAATAATTATGACAACAATATTTCGACAAGCAGTTTCAATGTTAAAAGAGAATTGAAAAATTCTAATTATTACTTAAAGCTGCTAATTTTTGTCTCAAGTCTCGCAATAACTTTCCATGAATCTTTTTAAAATTTTGTAAAAAGTCGATATTAGACTGCAGCTTTTCAATTTCTATTTTTTTTATGAGCTTAACCTTACTTTTTTCAGTACCATCAATCTGGTCAGAATCTTTTTCTCTGTGAAGGACAATTTTAATAATATTAACATCAACATCTTCTGTTAATCGGGGTATGTTTGAAAGCCATTTTGCCTGTTCTGTACTGCTAAGCTCTAAAGCGGCATTATTTAAGGCTTGATCAATACAAATTCTGGCATACTTATCAGCATCTTTAGCTATTTCCAGCCATCCGTATCTTTTGAATATTTTTTTTGCTTCTGCTTCTTTCTTGTCAGTAATAGCGTTATCAAAATAAAACGGACGTTCTCGATCAGGATTTAGTTTAACCAAAAAATCAAAAATTGGTTTGAAATTACGTAAAGGTTTTGAGTTACTAGGTAAATTCCATCTATGGCTCCAAATTTCTAAAATAGTATCGAAGCATTCTTTTTCAAGTATGCTTTTTTCTATACCACTAGCATCTTCAACCTCGTTCATTTTTATGGCCAGATAATGTGCCATCCATCGGCCAAGCGTATCGACGCTCTGGTTAAGGTTAAGCTCCTTGACCAATAATTTACCCAAGTTGATAACTTTTTCCCGACTCTCTAATTTTTCCATCTGAAGATAATATAAAAATTTTATTTAATGATTCTCTGTATTTTTCGTCATCCATGCGATATCGACGGTAAGTATTGCGACCTATCTGAACTTCAATAATAAGTTCACATTGCAATTGTGTGCAGAGTAATTTTAAAAATGCTAACGACCCCATCATCTTTATTCCCTTTTGGGCAGGTTCATCATCCTGGGACTTGCTGTAATTTGCGTAAAGAATAGTAATAAGTGATGGAGAGGGAAATGTTTTTAAATACCACGTCTTTCCATCATCAGAAACATTTAGACTTAATGCTTCCCTTATTTTTTTTCCTATTGAATAAGGTGGGTAGTAAATTTCAGCCGCATAAGGGTCAAATTCATCGATTCCTCTTGAGGAATCTCTTTCATTTATCCAACCTTTAAGTTCAAATTTTCCTGTTTTAATTTCCACACGTCTTTCTTCATAATTTGGAAGTTTAAAATCACGAAAATCATCACATGTACTTAAGGCATTTAGTAATGATTCAGACGTACTAGTTAATACTAATGCTGATGTAACATGATAGGTTCCAGTCACAGAAGAACTGTTTTCATGCCATGAACCTTTAACATTTAGCCATGGTTCACCATTAACCTGCTCAATAAGTGAATTTAAGAATTCATCTTCTTGAATTTCAAGCTGAGCTTTTCCACTGTAGTCACGGTCAAGCCAAGAAGGTCTATTTAAAGGTACGGGGTCTCTAAAATCAGAAAGCCACATCCCATCAGATCTAGTTAGCAAATGTCTCGATAACCAATCATTCCATTCATCATCACGATACTCTCTTCTTTCAAGAATTGGCATATTTTCAAGTAAATCTGCAGCAACGACCATCATCGAATGGTAGGATAAGTAAAAATCGTAGCGATCTGTCGTTGGATACTCTGACTTGCTGTACCATGTACTACGATCATTTGAGGAATTCCACAAATTTACTCTTGGGTCTTGGTTGTATCCTCCTCGTTCGACTACTCCCCAACTGCTGATTACATTTGCAGCAAGGTCTTCTACTTGTTTGATTGGAACTCCAAATACTTCTCCTAAAGGTTGAAACCAGTAACTGTCAAAATCATATCCAAAAAGATAGTCAATTTCTCGGTTTACTTCTCCCCTAGCATGCAGATAACTATTTGTTTGAAAATTGTAATCAACTTTTTTTACCGGATACTTTGATTTTAAAATTTGCTGTAAAGCATTTGTTTGTTCGTCGGTAAATAGATCGGGATTATAATTTTTCATTGTAAGCGCTATATCACCAGCAAATTTCTGAATAAGTATATGTTTTACATTCAGGGCATAATGAATGACTACATCTTTTTCTTTTAAAAAAGCTAAAGGATTATTGATGGCGGCTCTACTAAACGCTATAAATAAATATAACTTTGCATGCAAATTATAAAAGGGATACCTCTTAATACCAAACGAGTCGATTGAATCGTGCTTCAGCCACCAAAAAAGTTCATCTACAACGCCGATACATTTACCTTCTATCAATTTTTTCACACAATGTGCAGCTTTCCATCTGATTTCTGATTCCGGAGAACCAAGCGACGAATAAATAAATCCGGCTAATACATTGTTTAGGTCATCGTTATCAACATTCATATCATCATAGGATCCCTCAGCAAACTCTTCATCAATATGCAATTCAAATCTTGAAATCGCAAATTCTAGAAGATCAGTAGCTTCATCAATTGCTAGGTATGGACAGGTTGTTACTACAAATCCAAATAACATTTCGGAATTTGCAAATTCATTGCCCGATGACAATGTTTCGAAAATTCCCTCTTGAAGTATTAAAAGTTGGTCTTTGTTAAGGTCTAATTTTGATTCTAGCGAGTTCTTATAGTATGGAATAACTAACTCGTAGGCAAACTTTTGACCTAATTTTCGTATCAGTTTTGCAAAATTTCTTTTAAAACTAACCCTCTTTTTCCACGAATCCGGTATAACTTCGAAAATCTCTTCAATATCATATAAATTTAAATCCTCAACTTGAAGAACTGTGTCAAGAAATTGGAAAGCCGAATTTTCACTTATTTTTAAAATCATTTCTTTCCAAAATTCTCGTTTTGGCATATGTAACTTTGCTTTCTTGTTCCTTTTCTTAAAATTAGCCCTTGCTAAAGTCATTGCCTCTTTTGTATTCAGATCTAAATCTAAAAAAATTTCTTTCCAATTAAATCCGGTACTGATGTCGACAGTAAGCGATGCTTCTTCCTCTAGCTGTTTTTCTATTTTATTTGCTGTATAGAAACTTATAACTTCGTCTAATTCTTTATTGGTTATTTTTGAAATATCACAAGCAGTCTTAATTGATTTCCAATAACTCTCACTTACTCCTTCATTTTTTAAGATGGGCATCAATGCATCAATCAATTGTAATTTATCTTCTTTGGAAATTTTTCGGTGTAAACATTTTAAAAGGAATTCGCAAATTTGCCCAATGTTCAAAAATGAAGTCATCGCTATAGCAATTTCAATTGAAATTTTCTTTTCGTCGATAAGTTCTAATAGTAAAGCAGCTTCAAGCCATTCAAATCTTCCCACATGCCTTTCACGCCATCTACTCAAAGATGACATTCCTGCAAAATTTGACATTCGTGTACAAATCTGTATTGCCTCTCCGCGATCCCAGTGCTTTTCCCTTAAATTTTCTCCAACTAACTCCGCGATTCTAATATATCTAAAGGCAATGTTTGAATTGTTAGTATCTCTTTTTGCAGTTTCTTTTGCCAAAGCAGTCGTAGCTTCCCATCTTTGATACAGTTCATCACCGAATTTTGATACAATATCAATTGCGTATTCAAAGTAAACACTAGCATCATCAATCGAATCAACAAGTATAGCTCGTGCCATTGCAATATATCTCTCGGCAATCTGATCTGGTCCGTCATCTGTAATAGATTTGATTAAATTAAAAGCGTTCTGTTCACACTCCTTTCGATAATTTGTCAAATGATTTAGTCTGTACGCTGATCTTAATAATTCAAAATGATGATAAGCATAAAAACTATCCTTGTTTCGGGTCCATTCTTTAAAATACTGGTCAACTTCAATTTGGGGAAGATTACCTGACCATTTAAGAATCGAAATGTAAATAGAATTTAGTTCCGAAGAAATTGAATCACTACTGCGGTATCGTCCTTGTAGAGCCTGATGGGAATTTTTACTAGTTTCAAGGGCTGAATCAGGTAAATTTAGAGTCTGACTTTTTATTACTTTTAATCTAAGTTGGTACCAGGGCAATAGACCATTTACCAAATATTTAAACTCTTTTAAATCGTCATCTGATCTCCTTTTTTGCTCAGTGTTTATCAGATTAGACGGAATAATGCTGTCCATTATTACATCCACATTTTTATATATAAGCATCCGTATTGCCAAAGCCCGCAAGAATATTTCTCTATCGGTGCTAAAATGGGAACTATAGACCATTTGATTTGCTCTTTCCGGAAAATAGTAATTCAAAGCCTTTAGAATTCTCTTGGAATCTAAATTTCTGAGTACACAAGCTTCTAAAAATGATAATATAGCAGGAAGCAAAGTATCACCATGAATTCGCGATCCGAGTTTTATGCGAGTTTTGCTCAAACATAATGATTTGAGACAACTTTCTAAAAAAGTTGATGAAGGGGCATGTCCTACCTTTCCTAATTCATCAGTAATTGCAATTACGTAATAAGGATGTTCACAAACTGACTCAGCTAACTTCTCAATTTTAGCAAAGTCACCAATATCGATAAGTTTTGCTGTCAGAGATTTAATCACATTATATACTGCCGATGCAGGATTCAACTTTAAAATAAATTTAACTGAGCTTTCTAATCCATTGATGTTTAACTGAGCAAAGCATAACTCTAGTACATCGCCATCTTCAAGTTTAACATCGTTATGATTGCTGGTTTTTTTCTTTCTAGATTCCTCAAAGTACACATCAAGCCAATACAATGCAGCTCGCAAATATCCTCGTGCCTCTCCTCTAGTTTCCTCCATCGATGATAACAGGGAAGCACTATACACGTTCTCTGAACCAACCCAACTACCAGACAATGAACGTTTAAAGGCAATCTCCTTGACCTTTTCATTGCTCTGTAATAATACCAGTAGGTCCAAGTTTTGCCTAAGCAGAATTAATTGACGTTGCTCTCCAGCCATTTCTTCACCGGCTCTTATAGCTATTTTTACTGCATCTTTAAATTGCTTTATTTTTAATGCAGCTTTAAAAGCAAACTGCAATCGATAAATTCTAATATTTCTTGCATCTATTGGATTGTCCGTTGGTAAAAAATCATCAGATAAGGCTGTGCTAATAAGTTTATGATATTGTTCAGCCTGTAGATACAGCTGAGGTAATACCAGTGCAACATAAGCAGAGGTTTGACCTAGTTGCTCAAGTGAAGAAACATATGCTTTAAAATCACTTACAGTCCCGCAGTATTTTTTTCGAAACCAGGTTTCAGTAGGTTCATCTCTAAATTGAACTGTAGAGTCTGAAATCCACAGAGGCCGTCCTATATCTGAAACAAAGCTCTTTACATTGGCATTTTCTACCTGCGCAGCTTTGGCAAGTACATCAATCGGAATGTGGGGTGAAAGACTGGCAAGACCGGTACATATTGAGTTTACTTGTGCTTTAAAATCATTTGGATATATATCTTCTATTCTCTCCACTGCACGAGATAATTGAAGTTCAATTTGATCTTCAACTGTTGTCCCCACGGGACCCAAATTTCTCAACAACTCAGCTATTGCGGTTACTTTATAGTCAAGAGAGTTGGCTTGTACCCGAGGATTTCCATTGGTCAACCTATGAAATTCTGCGCCATCTTGCTTCGAAGCCTCAGGAAAGTAATGTTTTAAATTTTCGTAGGACTCATTTTCATTAAAACCACTTAATTCAAACTTTTCATTTGAATTAAGTGGTTGCAACAGCTGAATTCTCTCAGTACGGCACAAAAAGGCTATTTTACAACCAGGAGGCATTTGCTCTCTGATAAGTTCGTGTGCAAAACAGGAATCATTAAATTCTAACGCAGCCATTTCTGCATTATCTGCAGCATCAATTAATAAAACCAAGTTCGCACTTCTATTAGCTTTTAGTAATGCCTCTGAAGCAGTTGTGATTCGATACATAAAACTATGCATAATGTCACGTTCGGGAACATTATATTGGACTAACATAGGCGGGCAGAGCCCCATTGCAGAAAGCTCATTAGCTATTTGCACCAATGCAATCCTATGTCCGTGTCTAGTTTTGCTTCGATCTCGATAATTCCCGGCACCAAAACAATCATAAGCTATTCCAACTGACTCTTGCGGTAATGATTCAAGCACTTGTCTAGCAAAAACAGATTTACCAACTCCACCTTCAGCATGTATGATAACAGGGGAGCTTGCAGATAATATGTTTTTTATAAGTTCATTGTGTTGCAGTCTTTTAACTGTTTGATCAACATGTTCCCAGAGTGGCTCAGCCGGATACATATCTCTTTCTGAAGAAAAATTAAATCGTCTTAAAATATCATTTTTTACGATTAAACCATTTGAATTAGGTAGTACTTTTTCTTGGATTAGATTTGTAATCCTTTCCAATGGCGAATCATCAAAGGTTCCCGCAAACAATTGCTTCAGTTCTGTACGTAGTTCTTCCTTTTGTATATTGTAATTTCCTTCTCCATCTTCGAGAATAACTGCAGCACAAAATTCCTTTAATTTTAGACCTGTAAACCCTGTGTAATTTTCAATTGTTTTTGCAAATAGCTTAGTAACTTTTTTTCCATGACTGATTAGATCAATATTTCTTTTGAAATCATCTGCAATCTTACGATTTGTTATTGCTACAAATGAAACATCTTTTGAAGCAAGGTCACCATTTATTGCATGTTGTTCGTACCTTTTGGCAAAACCCTCAAATGTAGTTTTCAAATCACTTAGTACAAAAGGTATGTCTCCCTGTACTGTTGTATGTTTAAGTTGGTAGTATTTTATTTTTTGCTTTCCATTATCAGATAAGTAAGTTTCTGTAACATCAATAACTAATTCTCCCGCCTTCTCAACTTCTTGAGAACCTTCTACGGTGATTGATTCTAGTAATGTGTTAGGATAAATTAACTGCAGTGACCTTCTGGCAGCCCACCTGTAGTGAAATACATCTCCAGCTCGTGAATATCCAACTAAATCATTTCCCATCTATTTTCTCATTATCTATCATCTTCGAAGCCTTTTTTTAAATTATTTAATAACGAAATAGTCTCTTCAACTGAGTATTCAAAGAATTCTGTCATTATTTTTCGTGTTGGTCTAATGGCTGGAGAATTGGTATTCCCATCCATTAAATCTAAAATACTTTGATTTAGCGCTTAATTAATAATTGTAATCTTTGCTATTTCACGCCCCATCCACCTCTTGATAGCACGGATTTGTAATCATTGCATTATCAAACAAGATACCCAAACCCTGAGTTTTCAATTTTTATAAAATCTTCAACCAAGAACCGATGTCACTATTAGATGCTTCAAACCGGCAAATTTAGAGACAGAAGTATTAGAATTGTAAAATTAATCTTTAGCATAAAAGGCAATAAAGTGCCAAAACTTAATTTAGAACTATAAATTCAAATACCCAAACCAAGCTCAGCAAATGTCTCCCCACACCTTGGAATATTTCATAACCAACCCACAACCAACTCCTCCATCAACTACCCCCTACTCCTAACCAAAACAACCTCAACAACCAAAAAGTCTTTATTGCTTTTATAGTCCCGTTTCTTGATAAAATCAATATGCTTGATACTTCCTAAAGCCCCATTATTCTCTATCTTATCAATCAAAGCTAGGCAACCATTAAAAGAACCTTCCAAAGAAAAAATATAACTCGTAGTTGTTGTTCCGTCATTTACGATGATATGTGGCTCTTTAAAATCAACAATTTTCAAATGGTAAGTATTGCTGTAAGTGTTAAGCTGTTTCAGCAAATCATTCTGAAACGATTCCGAATTCGTGATTTTGTATTGTGACAATAATAGATCGAGTTGCTTTTCTTTTTGTTTTAATTCAAACAACAATTGTGGACTCGAAGCTTCAGACGAAATCAACTCCTTCTTCGACTGATATTCTTTATAATAACTAATCGTTTTAGAAATCGCAAAAGCATAGCTGATATAAAGCGCTATCGCAAAGCCAAAAATCAAAAGCTTATTCTTTTTATCAAGTATCATTGCAATAGAATTTTAATTGTAAATCCCGTTGCATTGGTTTCATCTTTTCCAAAATTCACAATAGTCACTTGTTGCACCCTCTTGATCTTCTCAATGGCTTCAACCCAATTTGTAAAGGCGGCATTGTCTATGGTAGCTCCAGAAACAAGAAGAGTTTTCTCTAAAACTTTTATCGGCTCCTCTTCTTTTATTTTTTTCTCCAGCGGCTGAAACGCAAACTCAGTCAGCAAGATAGAATTCGGAACTTTAGATGCTATTTCATTGATGATTTGTGAACTTTTCGATGAACTCAAATCAATAAATTCTTTCACTTTGGTCTCTTTTACCGCAATGCGCGCTTTGGTTGCATTAATATCTTCCAAAGAAGATTGATTCATACTTAACTCACTACTGACCTCTTCCGTTTTTCTATAGTAGTAATTAAAAGCAAAAAAATTAATAAGCAATAGAGTAAGCAAACTCCCAATCATGACTTTAATACCCTTAATAAACAAAGTCTTTTGATCGAAAGCACCACGAAGAACAGCATTATAGTCCAATACATTTCCGTTAGTAATACTACTACCTAAAATCAAACGCAGTATTCCTGCAAATCCTAATAAATAACTATTTTCAACCGCCAAACCATTTAGCGAATACGTTTTCAATGCTGTCGTTTTTTTACCGACAACAACCGAATTAATCTCATCCCAACTAACAACCTGCGTATTGGTTTCCAATTCACTTTTTTCAGAATACGAAATAATTTCCGAAATAGAACAAACACCCAAACTAAGTCCTGCAATCAAGACACCCTGCCCTTGGTATTGCGCTAAAATCCCATCTACATAGGTTTTCCTACTCACAGCAACAATCGATTTGGTTTTCAATCGCCAAATCTCATAATAGAAATCATCCCATGCCAAATTAGGAAATGCTTTGCGAATCAACTTCTCATTGCTACCATCCACTCCTTCTAACTCTTTTTGAATGACTTGATTGGTATTGATAACCAAATAAAAAGGCAATCTCTTATCACAATGCTTTGGAATATTTTCAGTGTTACTCGTGTTTTCTTTAGCTGAAATAATGAGTTCGCCCTTCTTCTTTTCTATCAAAAGAAGTGCAATACAATCATTAGCATCCAAAGTGTAATGCTCAATACCGATATATTGATTTCCTAATAATATATTGGATAGCGCAGCCAATGCCATTAATAAAAAACAGTTGGCTTAATTAAAACAGATAGTTTCTTTTTAGAGGTTTCTCGCCTTCTAGAGCTAAAAAGCCACTTAATAATCGGGATTCTTGCCAATAAAGGCACTCCGGTTCCCGAATCATTTTTAACGGATTCTTCCAGTCCACCCAATACGATTAAGTCTTGATCTTTCACTCTGATGATAGAGGTAAATTCTCTTGAATTAATACCCGGAGGCGCATTTTTATCAATTTTCTGGGTATTAAAACTCGATTGAATCACTTTAATATCCATTGTAATTTCTCCATTCCCAGATACTAACGGCATAATGGTCACAGACAATTCTGCATCAATGGGCTGATAGTTCCTAATTTCAGAGGCTTGTGGTATCTGTGAACCATAAAACGCTTGATTGGTTACCACATAATAAGTCGTCTCTCCGATTGATAAATAGGCTTTGTGTCCATTAAGTGTCGACAATCTAGGAGAAGAACGAACTTTCAAATTGCCATTCGCCTCCATTGCTTTCAAACTTAAATAGAAATTAGGTACCACACTACCAATATTCAACGAACCAAAACCATCAAAACCATTGATAATTTGATTAATGGTTTTCGCTCCTAAATTAATATCCAAATTCGGAAAAACAGTACCTGTTGTAGTTACAGGCTTATCCCCTATTCCCGCCTGAATCCCAGTTTCTATGGTGTTATTTCTATTTACTTCCAAAAGCATCACTTCAATTAAAACAACAGGAACAGCCTTGTCAATATATTGAATAAAGGATTCAAATTTTTCAATATTACTTGCTGGCCCATTCACTATAAAGCTATTGAGCTCTTTGTCAATCTTAATATCCAAATCTTTCTTAATTTCATCTGGGACAATGCTCAAAATCGATGCATTACTTGTCGTCGAAGTACCTCCAGCATTATTGCTGTTTTGATTATTATTCAAATTCAACCTAGAATCTTGAGAATTCGTATTACTATAATTAATTACATTGCTAGTGTTATTATTCAATCGACCAGAACTAATCCCATTTTTACTAGGATCGCTCAAAATTTCTATCGAACGATGCATGAGCGGAATCGATTTGATATTTCGCACTACCAATTGACTTTCGGTACCGAAATAATAAATCGACCCGCTTTTCATATAAGTGTAATTTTCTCCACCTGTAGTTGAAGAAGTATCCGAACTACCGGAAAATCCGCTCGAGTTAGTTACATTGGCAACAGATTTACCATCAACTTTAGAATCAAAAAGTTTGTTTAAAAGCGTATCGAATGTAATACTTTTCGCTTTCATAGTAGCGTTACCGGCATTCTCCAACGGACTCGAAATAAAAATATCAATATCTAACTCATGGCCAATATCATAGATAATATTTGCAATCGAAGTATTCTCAAAATCTACGTCTAGTAGCTTCTTCTCAGCGTCAATAACAGTAAAGAAAAAATTCGATTTTCTCGAACGTAAAGGCTTATTTTGTCTAACTGCAGCTCCATTCTTATCCGAATTCGTTACTAAGGAGCCGTCACCATCTAATGATTCAAACAAATAAAAATTATCTCGAGATTTTGTAACCATGAGATTGTTAGAAAAGGCAAGCTTGTTCAATGCGACATCAAAAGGCATGCTTTTAATATAAGAAGTCAAAAGCCTATTTTCCAATCCGGGTGCAAAAGCAATATTCTTACCACTTTCGTCCATAATCCTTTTGAAAGAATCGTACAGTTTGTCTTCTTTTAAATTCAACGAAAGTAAATCGCCTGAGACATCATAACCTACCTCAATAACTTTATCGAACTTTTTTTCAACCGGCTTCTCAAACGATTTTACCGCTAAAATATTTCCGGTAAATTCAATAGTCAAATTGTATTCTTTACACAAGAAAAGCAACAAATCTGTAACTGTAACATTACTAAAATTATTGACGATGTTAATTTGTGCTAAATTAGGTGCCACGCTAATATTCAGCTTATGAACTTCAGAAACAGCCAACAAAAAACTACTAAGGGGCGCTTCCTTTATTTTTATATTGACCTTCTCAGACAGCCCAATCGCATCTGCATTAATGGCCTCAATGTTATTTCTAATTTTCTCCAAGCGCATATCCTGCGAAAAAGAAACCTGAAACAACAAGAACAAAAGTAAGGAGGGTATAAATTTCATTTAACGAGTGTGATTAAAGCAGTAAATATAATTGATTATTACATTAGTAATGAAAAAACTTCATCGACAGATGTCGTCCCATCTTGCACCAACGAAATTGCATTTTGTTTCAACGTGTGAATTTCTTTTTCTTCTACATAATCATCAATGCTCAATTGATTGTTTTTTATTAATAACGATAATGAACTATCCACAGGCAATATTTCATAAATCGCTTTACGCCCTGAATAGCCTGTATGATAACAATGGTCACAACCTACCGCTAAAAAATGATGAGTCAATGATTCTGGAATATAAAATCCTGTCGGAAAAACAGTTGCATCAATAAGCCGTTTCGATTTGCAATGGGTACACAACTTCCTAACCAATCGTTGTGCAACACTGATATTAAGTGTGCTGGCAATCAAAAAAGAAGGTATTCCCATATCGATCAAGCGTGAAACCGTTGCCCAGGCAGAATTCGTGTGAATAGTAGATAACACCAAATGACCTGTCAATGCAGCACGAATGGCCATATTTGCAGTATTCACATCGCGAATTTCCCCTACCATAATAATATCAGGGTCTTGGCGCAAAAAAGTTCGCAAAGTGGTGGCAAAATCCAATCCTATATTTTCCTTGAGTTGTACTTGATTGATACCCTCAAGTGTATACTCAATTGGGTCTTCAATCGTTAGTATATTAGTATTCGAAATATTCAATTTCTTCAACGTCGCATACAAAGTAGTTGTTTTACCCGAGCCTGTCGGACCAGAAATCAATACGATGCCGTTAGGTTTCTTTACACTTTCCAGATACGTTTTTAGTTCATTGTCAGTAAAACCAAGCGACCTCAAATCAATATGGCTGGTATCTTTACTCAAAATACGCAACACTACTTTTTCTCCATGCAGAATCGGAAGCACAGAAACACGAATATCAAAATCTTCATAATCAGTAACTACCGTTATACGACCATCTTGTGGAAGTCTTTTTTCGGAAATATCAAGTTGCGCGCGAATCTTAATTTTATTGACAATGATGGGATACTCGTCAGTACTAATATGAAATTGTTCTTTCAGTTTTCCATCCAATCGAAAACGGACTCTTGCTTTCATTTCATACGGTTCAAAATGAATATCACTACTGCCTATTTCTTTGGCATTAAGCAATATTTTTTCAAGAAAATCATTCGAATAATGAATGTGTGAAACTGCATTTGAAACCGACTTTCTATAATTGGTAGTAAGATATCGATTGATATTTTCAGTACTTTCCTCTTCCAGCAAAATCGGTAACCCCAGTAACACATGCAATTCAGACAATAAGGAATCTCTATTACTAGCATCCGTTTTAAATACTATAGCGTCAGCATTTTTCCTAATCGGGATGATTCTATAGTTATAAGCTTGTTCAGATTTGACAAGTTGTTGTATTTCAATAGGAATAGTAAAATCAATCATCTAATAAGCATATAAAAAAGTGCTATCGCAAATAAAACTTATAACATAAATAACTCCAAAAAACAAGGACAGGTATCCCGCCAAAGGTACAGATTCGCCTTTATCGCTTTTTTTAAAAATCAAATGTAGCACCAAAGAAAAAAACAATCCAAATACAAAAAGTATCAAAAAAGAAACCGTTGAAAAACTAAAACAAATCGTCATAAAAAACAAAACATCTCCCAAACCAAAAACCTCCTTTAGAAAATCTTGCTTCAATTTCAACTTGGAGTAGCCGTAGCAAGTTATCAATATAAATCCGACAAAAAGTAGATTCAAAGAGCTATTGATTAAAGAGCCTGTTAATGTATGATGCGAAATTTGAATCCAAAAACACAACAATCCAATCAAGGGATATAAAAACCAATACACCAATCGCAATTGAAAATCCTGAACAAATACAATCAAAAATGTTAGCACTAATAACAATTGGACGATCCACATCAATCATTAGTTATTTGCTTCGGCACCCCATTCTGATCTATCTCCCAAACATTAAAGATACCATTCCCATTAAAATCGGTTTGTGCCGTAGCCCTAGCCTTAAATGAAATGGTTCCAGATTGAATGATTTCATAAGTATAGTATGAATTCCCTTGTTCTTTGATACTTTTTGGTGTTTCAAAATCTATTTCCTTAAAGTCACTACTATACTTAGAGTACATAAAGTAATATTGCTTCTCCGCATTATAAATAGCTTTTAATTGGGTTTGTGCTTCAACACTTTTCGCTTTTGTAATCAGCGGCATTAAGTTAGGTAGAGCAATCAAAAGTAAAATTCCTATAATGGCTAATACGATTAACATCTCTTGCAGGTTGAAGGAGGGGATTTTTTTGTTCATTTTGAATTACGTTACTTTAAATAAAATGATTAAATCGCAAACTTAGATAAAAAATATGTTAATAACACAGAATTGTAACCCCCTTTTTAATTAAGTTTTCCAATTCGCTTTTTTACCCAATTTTGGGAGCGAAACAGAATGACTATTTTTTAATTGCAGACATCGTACTGAATCTGCTTTTTTGCCCGCTAAACTTGTTCAACACTTACTGTAATTTATAAACTTTTCCGCTTTTGCGTACGAAATCTAAAATTTTGCTTTTTTAAATTCGTTCACATAGTATTTAACCTCAACGAAATTATTATGAACCCCGGTTTACAACGAAGAAGTAATGCAACAATCAAAACTAGTTTCAACATTCTTAGAACCTTTTATAATTCTGATTGTGGGAGTTATTATTGGTGTTTTATTGGTCGCAATGTAGTTGCCGATTTTTAAATTGAGTAATGTGAGCGTATAGTTGGCTTTACCCAACCTAAATATCTCACAGTATACAATTTAAATTTTTTAAATTATATAACATCGTACTATAGCTTATACTAGCTAATACTCAATCGAAAACTATTAAAATAAAGTTATTAACATATTTTTATAATTTCTTTTGTAGGAATTTAGAATTATTTACTTTTGGCTGAAAAGAACAAATTGTTAATCTAATAATTTCTTCAAATTTTTGATTACCAAAACTATTTTAAAAATGTACACTTATAATATTATATATCGCAAATGAAAAAAATAGCTACATTAGCAATGATTCTCTTTACAGTAACAGTAATTAGTCAGACGCAAACTGAAAATTACATAAAAACAACAATGTTTAGAGATGCTTATCAACCTATAGTATGTAGTGATTTTACTCAATATTTAAGTCCTGAACTTTTAACCACTTCGTATAATTATATTTTCCCACCAATTGGAACCATTTCATTAAACGATAATTTTTTAACTGCTTCAATAGGATCTTTATTTCTGAGTAATGACGTGAGATTAAACATAACTGAAATTCCATTATCCTCATCAAATTCAACTTTACCCAATGTCCAACTTGGTCAATTTTTAACTCTTTTAACAAATACTCCAACCGGATATTTCGGTAAAATAGAGAACAATAAATTTGTTTTATACTCCCCCTTTTTTTTTAACAGCATAAATACCAGTATAAATAAAAGCATACCGAGTGGTAGTGCAATTAATTTGAATCCCTTGTCTGTAACTAAAGTATCAGAAACAGGAGGGTTTTGTATTGCTCAGATAAGTGTAGTAAATGGTAGTGTTAACTTAGAGATGATGGGCTCCTGGGATGCTGCCGTTAATTTTGGCATTGATGATATTACCATTAATTTAAATGCTTCAATTCCTGACATAGAGCTTGGCTTTATAAAAAGTCTTGGAATGGATACTGTCTACAAGGCCAAAATACAAAATAACCAGTTAGTTTTTTATGCTAGTCAAGTTATACCAAGTTTACCAAATAGTGCATTTTTAAATTTTTCATCAAATATTTCTACAATAGGATTTGCTAATAAATCAGAAAAAATAACCTATTATGATGGTCTGGGCCGTCCGAAGCAAAAAGTAGCCAGTAGACAATCGCCGCTTGGGTCGAATATCATTACCCATATCGAATATGGTGCATTCGGCAGGGAAGAGAAGGAATATTTATCCTATAAAAGCAATCTTTCGGATTTGGATTTAGAACCTAACGGAAAATTCAATACCTTGAATTTTTATTCTGACACCGCTACGCCAAACAATATCGGAAACCCAAGCTTCGAATTAACCTCGAACCCTTTCAACCAAAAAGGATTTGAAAATTCTCCTTTAAACAGGGTTTTAGAACAAGGTACTCCAGGCTATGACTGGAGTATCAGCAATCCTGCAAAGCATACCGTTAAATTTGACTATCAAACCAACACCATCAATGAAGTCCGAAGATATAAAGTTGTATTTCCTAGCACGACAACTGAATCACATTCGATAGAAGTTAATGGTTATTACCCGCCAGCGGTATTAAACAAAAAGGTCACCAAGGATGAAAACTGGACAACGGGTGACGGATTAGCCAGAACTACACAGGAATTTACCGACAAGGAGGGCAAGACGGTTTTGAAAAGGACATTCACTCACGGCGCTGTGCCGGGTACATCCATTACCCATAACACCTACTACATCTATGATATGTTTGGGAATCTGTCTTATGTCATCCCGCCTACTGCGAGTGATGCAATCGATGCGGTTTATAACACGACTGCGGTATCGCAGCGCAACTATCCATGGACAAAAATGGCCAGCGTAAATGAAGAATTGGCATCCGAATATGACAAAATTTTCAGCGAATATAAAAATGAGTTTATTGCGAATGCAGATTTAATGGCAAAATATGGAGGGCAAGGCGGTTTCTCTATAACTGTAAACAGCAATAATGAATTGGCGCTTAGTATTAATATAACAACCCTTGAAGGGATGGAACTCCGCAATGGGGAAATATTTTCGCTAAAGGATATGGGGGACTTCAAAGATGCTGAGCTGGGAAGAATTAAAGGCGAGGATTATGAATACATATTCACTATTAAAAACAATGCGTTGGTAATTGTCGGCTCCGGAGGTGTGAAGGCAATAGAAGTCACTTTTAACGGCGCCACTAAACTGGTTTACAACAAGAATTATCCGTGGTCAGCCGTAGTGGATATCGACCCCAAGGAAGCAGCTGTTTATAACGCAGAATATGAGAAAATGGATAATGACGCAATCCTGACATCCCAGATTGAAAATCCTTATGGGGCTAGCGGCGGGTTTAACATCACAGTCAATGAAAATGATGAAGTGTCTTTAGATTTCAATATGCTGAACGCTGTTCCGCTTTCGCTGAAAAAAGGAATCGTTATTCCCTTAAATACAGAAAGAAGGATTGCCGACATCGAACTGGGCAGAATATCAGACAGTATTTATAAATATATTATTAGCATCAAAGAAAATAGTTTATTCATTGAAGGCGATGGCAGTTTAATGAATGTCAATCTACAAAAAGCACCCATTAATGGCGGCGGCGGTGTAATCGTTGCGATACCACAAGCGGTAATAGAAGGATTATGTTACGTATACCGTTATGACTCAAGAAATAGGCTGATTGAGAAAAGAGTCCCGGGAAAAGGCTGGGAATATACTATCTATGATAAACTTGACAGGCCGGTTCTTACACAGGATGCCAATTTAAGATTGCAGAACAAATGGCTGTTTACGAAATACGATGCATACGACAGGGTACTCTATACAGGAACTTTTGCCTTTACCAGCAGCGCAAACAATACCGATAGCAATTTAAGGATTGAAATGCAGAATACGTATAATAATTATACCTTTATCCAGCATGAACAAAAGCTTAACCCAGGGGTGACCTATATTAGTAGCGGCATCCTGCTTAATTATTCGTGCCAGACCTACCCTCCGTTATCGGCTTCCCAATTTGAATTGTATACTATAAATTTTTACGATGACTATTCCTATACGCCGTGGGGAAGCAGTTATCCCACTACCATGCCGGGGAATATATACACGACACCTACAACCAATACAAAATCTTTAAAGACCGGCTCAATGGTCCGGGTGTTGGGAACAACTAACTACAAGTGGGTTACCAATGTTATGTCTTATGATGGAAAAGGGCGGTTGATTACTAGCCGTTCGTCTAATAATGAAATAAACACCGACGATATTGTAGAACTAAAAATAGATTTTACTGGTAAAATAATTGCGTCCACTTCAAGCCATACAAAAGGTGGTGCCGCAACCTTAGTTACCGAGGATTATTATACTTTCGACCATTCCGACAGGTTGGTGAAACACACTCAAAAGGTTGGTGCGCACGACGAAGAATTGATCGTATATAACAAATACGATGAACTCGGAACGCTAGTTGAGAAAAAAGTCGGCGGCCTGGCTTCGAATTCACTTAACGGTTATGCAAATACGGCTGCGCTGCAAACGATCAATTACAACCGTAACATCAGAGGCTGGATTACAGGCATCAATGATCCTATAAACAGCAACGGCAACACCAATCAGTTGTTCTCATTCAAGATCAGTTACAATACGCCTCAGTCAGCCGTCGCTCCGCTATTCAACGGGAACATTTCGGAAACCATCTGGAAGACAGCACAAGATTACCT
This sequence comes from Arcicella sp., assembly GCA_014376355.1. Taxonomy (GTDB): domain Bacteria; phylum Bacteroidota; class Bacteroidia; order Cytophagales; family Spirosomataceae; genus Arcicella. Next base: position 35,347 of record JACMRQ010000441.1, read on the forward strand.
CCAAAGAAGTTACGGCTATGAGTATGATGCTTTAAACCGGATAAAAAACTCCTATTTTAGCGGGAATACCGGCGAAAACTACAATGAAGGCAATATTACATACGACAAAATCGGGAACATCATAACTATGGAGCGCCGTGGCCTAGACCAAAATGGAATCATTAATACAATAGACCAACTCTCCTATTCTTATTTTCCGAGAAATAATAAATTAAAACGCGTGGGCGATACCGCGGGAACCGCTGGTTTTAAAGACTTGGGCAATGGATCAACCGATGATTACGCTTATGACATCAACGGTAATATGACCTCCGATCTCAACAAGGAAATTACAGAAATCAAATACAATCACCTGAACCTCCCTAGCAAAATTGTTTTTAACAATGCAGATCTTAGCTCACCAAGTCCAAAAGTGATTCAATTTTACTATGATGCTACAGGAGTTAAAGTACAAAAAAAAATAACCACAGCCGCCGGAACCGCTATCACTCAATATGTAGGGGGGAAAGTATATCAGAACAATGCCCTTGCTTTTATAAGCAATCCGGAAGGCTATACTAGTTTTGACGGTACTAACTTTTCTTACGTCTACCAATACGTAGACCATTTAGGCAATATAAGATTAAGCTATACAGACGCTGATCATAACGGAAGCATTTCAGCAGCAACAGAAATTATCGAAGAAAACAACTACTATCCTTCGGGATTAATCCATAAAGGATATAACCCGGCATACAATGCGCTTGGAAACTATCTGGCCGATAAATATAGGTTTCAAGGACAAGAACGACAAGAGGACTTAGGACTTAACCTTGATAATTTCAACTGGAGAAATTATGATTATACGATGGGCAGATTTATTAATATCGACCCGTTGGCAGATTTACAACCCGATAAAACGCCTTACCACTTTTGCTCGAATAACCCAGTTAACCGCGTGGATCCCACGGGGATGTTCGATGGAGATAGTACCCATACAGATATGGATGGAAATGTGATCGCTGTATATGACGATGGTGATTTGGGCGTTTACAGACACGGATATAATGTAGACGGTACAACTCCTACCAGATATCAAATTGATAAGAGGCATGGAAAATCAACTTCAGCGGGTGGTGAAAAAATGGGAGAAACTGCATATTGGGATGAATTTATTGTCCCCGGCACCAATAACGCTGAAGGCACAATCCATTTTGGAAAAGATCAATGGTCTGATTGGAAACCTTTAATTGATTGGGGTAACAATTATGCCAATAATCAAGATTTAACATTGACAAGGAATGATTCAAAGCATAATGGTAAATTGGATATTAAAACTAACTGGACTGGTTGGGCGGAAGACGGGCCAATGACAGGTAGGTTACTGAATGGCAAATTTGCTACTGCACGTTCCGCTGGAAATTACCTTGCCGGTATGAATGGGGTAACGGGTACTTTACAAGGACAACATATAAGTGGTACAACGTATATGAAGTTGGCGGGTGCTTATCAAGCAGGAGAACTAAACGATGCGAATATTATCAGAATTTTAACATATGGCGCATCTTTTGGACCGGCTCCTTATTACGGTGAAGAAGATTATTCTGGAAGAAGGATCTTAGAAGGTATTAATGCAGGAAATGTAAAACTAAAACGATAAAAATACAAAATGAAATATACGCTAATCTTTTTGGTGTTTCTAGGTTGTTCTTCAAATGTGAAAGACACCTTTAATTCTGTTGAGTTAACATCAAGTAAAGGAGAAAAATTATACGTGAATTCTTTAAATTGGGGAGTTACAGATGATCATCAAATTACTGCAATATCAAGCCGCAAGGATAGAGTTAGAGAACGTACTGACACTCTTGGGGTAGCAAAAGGATTGGAACCCTTTCTTTACAGTTTTAACAATGACACACTTAGGCTGTTTTTTAACAATAGTAAAACATATGAAATAAAAGAAAAGTTTAAAACTATAACTGTAAAATACCTCGTTTTAAACGCCAAGAACTACAAGAATCTCAGGCAAAAAGCATATGACAATAATGGTTACTATGCGATCCCAAAGAGAGAAAATGTAGATTATCCCGCTGATATGCCAATCGGCCAAAAAAAATGACACTATACTTATTACGCAGAAGAGGTCGGCTTTTTCAGAGATAACAATAGTAATGCCTTATGAAAGCTATGATTTCCCTCACTAAGGAATGATTATTCAGGAATTTTTACTCATGGGTGCCCGATGATTGTCGGGGTAGGCACGGGTTACGGCTTTATTTCATACGGCAATAATCCAAAGGTTCCGGTTAAAAAATAAATGATTATGAATAAAAATTATATATATATCGTCTGCCTTGTCATAATAACCGCCTGCAATGGTTATTCTGATGATTTTTTTGACTTTTTATTCAATTCGAAAGGCATAAGCATAACGATGGTCTGTTCTGACAGCCCCTCAATATTGAGCGAAGGAAGATTTTTTGAGATTTATTCCATGTCAGATGTCGATACAGAAAATGCGGTGAAAAATATTTTTGACACCGCAAATTTTAATAATAGTAGTAAATATCCCCGGTATAAAATTCCGAAATGGAAGAAAACCCCGGTTATGGATGAAAAAGATAGTGTTTATTCTTTTATTCATAATGAAATCAAAGAAGACGCAAATACGTGTTTTGATGAGAATACCCTTAGAAATGCACTAAAGCAAAAACGCAATTATTATACATTTTTATATGATAATTTAGGACGTTCGAAAGTATTTATCTGGGATGTTAGTAATCAAAAATTATTTCTCCTTACCTCTTACGAATTATAAATAAAAAAAACAAAGACCCGAAATTTTGTACTTACACTTAAAACAAGATTAAAAAATTAAAATCAAAGCGTTTATGAAAAATCCAAGAATATTATTTTACCTCATTCTCTTTTTTACAGCTAATATTCATGCGCAGTATACGATTCTTCCAAGCCCAAAAATGCCCGAAAGTGTAGCCGTATCAACACCCGATGTAATGAGTTTTCAAAAGTTCGGGAATATTCCGGTCAGTCTTTACAGCGGCAAAATCGATGTGGATGTGCCTTTTTATGAAATTAATACAGGTAAAATAAAAATTCCTATCGGTTTAAGCTACAACTCCGGAGGCGTCAAAGTAGATGAAATAGCATCTCAGGTCGGGCTTGGCTGGACCCTTAATGGCACAGGCAATATTTTAACGGTAGTCAATGATCTGCCCGACGGAACCCTGACTTACCAGAATTACGCAGGCATCAACTTTCCGGTCAATATTGGGTTTAACAGAAGATATATCCTTAGTGATCCTATGTACAATGCCAACATGCAATGGTTTGCTAATGTAGACTCTGCACCTGATTTCTATTATGTAAATGCACCCGGGCTCGATAATGTCTTTACGATCGACGATACCAACTATAGCGATTACCAGACTTCACACTTCAGCAGAAGCTATATATCCAATTTTTTATATGGCAGAGGTCATAAGTTATCGCCGATAACCGTACAAAATCTTGGAGCTAAGCAAGGTATTGGGTTTACAGGCGAGGAAGATGGAAATCCGAACCTAAATATTCCCACAAAACCCGCAGATGTCAATTTTATTGGATTTTACGATTTTAATAATTTCGAAATCAGAAATGAAGAAGGTTTGGTTTACACGTTCTCTGCCGGGAATTTTGTAGAGAGGAGGACTTTGCCGGTTTTAGTAGATCCCACAGCTGCCAGATTGGATCCCTCATATTCTCTGGATCTTAACACTTATAATCTGGCTTCTATTTTTGATCCGTCAACACAGCAACAAGTAGATTTTGTTTATGAAACATTCCAAATCGCGCAGGCGCAAAGAATCAGATATTTGTCGAAAAACAATAATACAGGCACTGCTGATCCCTGCAACTATGGATTTATTCCCAGCTTTCAAGGTACCCCCATATATTCCAACGAGCAGTTGATTAAATACCATACGGCTACGAGATTGAAGAAGATTGTTTTCAATAATGGCGAGGTAGAATTTGTCTATTCCGCAAGCAACAGGCTGGACTACGATGACAAAACTCTGGATTATATTAAAATAAAAAATATCCAAGGCAATATCGTTAAAAATTTCCACCTTATATATTCCTATTTCGATTCAAAAGAAGGCTGTACCCAGAAAGAATGCAAAAGACTTAGATTGAATCAGATCAACGAAGAATATCCAGGCAACACAAAATTATACTACAAATTTGATTATGAATATACTAACACTAACAAACTGCCAAAACGTTTTTCATACGAACAGGATTTCTTGGGATACTATAACAACAACGGCTATACCAATACAAGCTTTATAGGCGGAGTACTATCCGGGCCACAGCCTAAGTTATATTTTTACCCGAACAAAGGAGCCTTTTCTATATTGCCGTTTCAAAAGACCAACGATGCGGTTTTTAGACAGATAACAGGCGATTATAGTTTCGCACCAAACACGTATTCCTTGACAGGTTTGCTGCAAAAAATAACCTACGAATCAAAGGGCTTCACAGAATTTGAATATGAAAACCACACCTTCAATCTTGATGGCGCGCAGTATACCGCCGGAGGAGCCAGAATCAAAAAGCAAACTATCAATGACGGCAGTGGCAATACGAGAGAGATCAATTACACATACGTAGAAACAGACGGAACATCCTCAGGTTACATAAGCAATATACCGGTATTCGGTTATCCGAATGCCCAAATTACCAACCTTACTGCGCCTCCAAGCCAATGGACTCCTTTCTCATTTACGACCTATGATTTCGATAAATCCGCATTGGAATTGAGCGGCAGTAATTTTGTGGGCTATTCTAGGGTAGTAGAAACGGAAACAGGCAACGGGAGTACAGAATCGTTATTTTATTCCGCTAAAGAATATCCTGATGTAAAATCCGTGAAAGTACCGCGTGATCAGTGTGGCCAATATTTGGTAGACAATAGTAATTTTCCTGGTAAAATTTTTGAGAACCTGAAAGAAAAAAGAGGCACCTTAAAAGAAAAGACTGTATATGACGAAATTGGAAATAGAGTCAATAAGGTCGAGAACACTTACACATATTCCGCTTTTTCATTCATACCTACGCAATATTTCGAAGCATATCGGACCACCAATAACGATTTTTATCCAAGAATCAATATCTATAACGCCTATGTTGGTGAAACCTCAAAAATAAACAGGGAGCGGAACCTACAGACAAAAGTGGTCACGACAGAGTTTTTAACAGGCGGGGATAAAGTCATCGAAAAATATATTGATTACAGTAACAACTGGGCATTCCCGGTCGTAACACAAGAGCGTATCGTAAATGCAGAAAGTGAGATAAGGACTAATACCAGATACGCTTTTGAGTTTTCAAGTTGGCCTTTTGGTGCTTACTTTGTGACACAAAACAGAACTGAGCCCGTTATGCAGTATGTTTATAAAGACAATGCTGTAGTTTCTAAGGGTATAGTAAATTATATTGACTATGGTAATAATATCATATTGCCGTCAGGTGTCTCAACTGGGAAAGGCACTGGCGCTTTTGAGAATAATATGATTATTGATACACGCGACGACAAGGGAAATATCACCCGATACCACAACAATAATGACTCAAAGCAGACGTATTTAATTTGGGGCTACAACAAGACCAAACTCATCGCCAAAATTGAAAGTATGGTAGGGCAATCAATGCAAAACTACGAATCGAATTTGCAGACCCTTTCCAATGCAGATAATGACCGGACAATTGGGGCGGCAGGAAATGAAGGCGCATTGCGTGCCGCATTGAACAATCTTCGTACGGCGTTACCTTACACCATGATTACCACTTATACCTTTGACCTAATAATTGGCCTTACCAGTATTACAGATCCGAGAGGCGATGTTCAATATTACTCCTATGATGTGTTCGGGCGTTTGCAAAATGTAAAAGATAAGGATGGCAACATTTTAAGCGAAAATGAATATCATTATAAGAACTAATTCCCATGGGCAAACCAATTGATCCGGTCAAAAAAAACCCAAATTCAATAAGTGCCTATCAAAAACTCCGCAGATATCTTATGATATTGCGGAGTTTTTTATTTAGAGAGCGTTTAGTTTAAACATTAATTCTCTATTTTTACCAAAAACAAAGCTTCATGAAGAATTTAATTGCACTGTTACTGCTCATCGGAGTGTATTCATGTCAGACAGCGAAAATCAAAAATGATACTTATAAAATCTCAAGCACGAATGTAGAATTGGCAAGCATTGGGAAAGCGAAACATGCTATCGATTTAAAAAATGATTTTGAATATAAAGCCTTTGCCAAACTCGAAAACCGGATCAGGCTTTCAATAGAAATTATCCCCTATAACAAGAAGCTCAACAAGGTATACCAGGATAAAAAGAAATTCAACCAAAATCTAATTCCGTTAGATTATAACGATACTGTTGCAAAGAAACCGGAATTGGCAGTCATACGGCTGATGGATGTTGCCGGTTATGTCAGCGAGCTCAACGCCAATTACAATCAAGACGTTTTTTCACTCATCAGGGAAACCAAAGAAATCAAAGTGGTATCAAGTATCGCAGTCCCATTAAATTCGGAAGACCTGAATAAAATCCAACAAGCAGACGCGTACTACCTAATCAACAACCAGGAAAAAAGATACACCATTCAATTATTCAAGCAGGGTAAAAAAACCGAGATAATAGATGTCAATCTTTCAACAGTTGTTGCCTACAAATTAAGTTCTTTTTGTTGGGCAACCAACACTAGAGGCGTATGGTATATAGCAGATCTAGCAAAAGGCATCAGTTCCTGCAAAGGCAATACCTCAACGCAAATTAAAGAAAAAGAAGTGGTCAAGAACCTTTACAAAATGTAATTACCAAGAAGTTTTAAATATAGAAAATCCGATAAAATCGGTCCTATCGGTCAAATCCGTGGCAAAAAAATCAGAAGCGAAACTTCACAACCTCAATTCAATAAATGAAAAATACTTTTAAATATATAACCATTCTTAGCGTTGCAATCCTAACCCTCTGCTCCTGCGAAGAAATACTAATGGAAAAAGACATTTCTAACAAAGTAGTAAACCTAATTGCGCCTGTCAACGATGCCCAATTTTCATCCACTTCAGTATCATTTACGTGGGCAACATTAGAAGATGCCACCAGCTACCATTTACAAATTGCAAAACCAAATTTTACCGACCCAATTCAAATTGTTCTTGATACGTTGGTAAGTTCAACCTCATACACAAAACAACTCAATATTGGCCAATACGAATGGAGAGTAAAAGCCACCAATAGTGCCTATGAAACACTCTACACTACAAGAACGCTAACAGTTGTGAGCAACGAAGATTTTCAAAATAATACCGTAACTCTTTCATCGCCTGCAAATAATTTAATAACGAAAGTAGCAGCCCAAAATTTAACATGGGAAACTGTCATAGGAGCAACCAGTTACCAAATACAAATTCTAGACAGCAGTAATGCCATTATTAACGATCAAACCCTCACTACAAACAGCCTAAATTACACCTTCCCACAAGGCAGTTACCAATGGAAAGTACGAGCCAGCAACGTAACCAATCAAACATTATACACAGCAAGAAATATCCTCGTTGACACCACAGTACCCAATACACCATCATTAACAGCACCAACAAATGCAAGTACCCAAACTGCTGGAGAGATCAATTTCACTTGGTCTAGAACACCAAATGCAGGAAGCACGGAAAAAGACAGTATTTTCATCTACACCAATAGCACTTTGACGAACTTACAATCCAAAACCGAAGCTACAAGTCCACATACTGCAACACTCGCTACTGGAACATTTTATTGGTACGTTAAGTCATTCGACGAAGCTGGGAATGTTGGTGCACAAAGTACCGTTTTCAATGTGATTATCAACTAGATGAAAAACAAAAAAAGCATATACATCTTACTACCCATTGTCCTATTGATATGGGGTTCGGTGGCATATAAATTTTTTTATTTTTCAGAAAATAAAGTAAAATCAAAAGAAGCCAATGTTTTTACATCCAAACCTGTAGCTATAAAACCCCGAGACACCTCAAGTATTAATGTCAATTATCGCGATCCTTTTCTAGGTAAAATGTATTCGAGCAATTTAAAAAATGTTGGGCCAAAAAGAAGTACAAAAGCCACCAAACCCGAACTTCCAAAAACACCAATAGTATTACAAAGAATACTCTATAAAGGAATCGTTTCCGACACCAAAGACAAGACTCGGGTTTTTATGCTCATCATCAACGGACGAACTTTTCTAATGAAGAAAGGTGATACTGAAATTGAAGTTTTTTTAAAAGAAGGAAGCAGAGAATCTGTAACAGTCAAAAACAAAGGGACACTACAAACCATACCACTTCAGGTGTGAAAAAAATACTGACATATAAACTCAAATCTGCGGCTTTACAATTTGCTATTTTTATTGCAGTACTTATAGCATTGCTTTTGGGAAGTTTGGTTTTATATGTATATACTTTCGTCTATTTGAAAGGGCAATCCAAAGCTTCAATCGAAAATGTTCAGTTGGCAGATTCTGGGATGAATTATTTACTTCAACAATCTGAAATAAATTCAGATACCACTGCAATTCCTTATTTAGAAAGTGATAATCAAAAAATTAAAGTCAATTTATCCTATTGGGGGATTTTCGAAAAAGCTTTTGTCAAAACAGAGCATCGACAAAAAAACTTCATTAAAACTGCTTTTGTAGGTTCTGAAATAAATAGCAAAACTGACCCTACACTCTACTTACAAGAAAACTATAATCCGTTATCTGTTGTCGGTTTAACCAAAATCTCAGGAAATACTTATTTGCCTTCTCAGGGTATTAAACCCGGATATATTGCCGGACAAAGTTATTATGGTGCTCAAATGATTTATGGGACTACTAAAAGAAGCGGTATACAATTACCCAAAATAGAAAAGAAGTGTTTTGACGGGTTACTTTTTTATAGTATAACATATAAGCCAGTCAATAGTTCATTAACGATTTATAAAACCAAGAATCAAATTATAAAAAACTCATTCAAATCAGCCCCTAGAAATTACTATTCTTCAAATCCAATTCTTTTAGAGAATACAGAGCTTACTGGTAATATTATTATCAAATCTGATACGATTATTCAAATTAAAAAATCAGCAAAGCTCAAAGATATCATTCTAATAGCGCCGGAAATTTTAATTGAGGATGAAGTAACTGGAAATTTTCAATGCATCGCTTCTAAGAGTATTAAAGTTGGTAAAGCATGTAAGCTTTCCTATCCAACTGCATTAATCTTAATACAAGAAAACAAAGACAAACCAATGACAACCAATATAAAACCTTTCGAAAACCAAATATTCATTAATGCTGGAACAATTATTAAGGGAAGTGTATGTTATTTTCAAACCAATGAACTCACAGATTTCAAGACCCAACTTATTCTCGAAAAAAATTCCCGAATAAAAGGTCAAGTCTATTGTCAAGGAAACTTTGAATTAAAAGGAACGGTTTCCGGTTGTGTTTTCACTAAACAGTTTATTTCGAATACTGCGGGATCTGTTTTCGTCAATCATATTTTGAATGGGACAATTGAAAATGAAAACACTCCCGATATTTACGGTGGAATTATCTTTGAAAAAGATAAAAAATCAATTTTGAAATGGTTGTATTAAAAAAAATAAAATCAGCCACATTGGTGGAAGCACTCATTGCAACAGTCTTGATTGTAATAATTTTTTTAATTGCCAGTTTAGTAATCAACAACCTCTTGCTTAATAATTTTTCTAAAAACACGCATCAAGTGGAGACTCATTTGAATGAATTGGAATACCAAATACAAAACAACGAAATCCATTTACCTTATCAAGAAGTTTATGAAGATTGGGAAATTACCATTAAAAGAGAAGCTTTCGAAAGCATTGAAGGGCAGGTGATTTCAGCAACCTACAAAAACAAAAACGTAATCAAAAAACGCATCAATGCTAAAGAATAAAATAAAATCCTTCACCCTATCCGAAATGCTAGTAGTTATGATTATAACAGCTATAGTGGTGGGTATGGCATTCAGCGTTTTAAAATTAGTCCAAAAACAAATTCATACCATTCAAAAAAACTTTGACAAAACAAGCACATTGGCACTTTTTGAACAAAGATTATGGCTGGATTTTAATGAATATAATTCCATAAAACTATTTCAAAAACAAAACAACATTCGTTTAGAATCTGAGTTAGATACAATCATTTATGCTTTCAGTGATGATTTTATTTTAAGAAATACAGACACGATTAAGTTAAAACTCTCCATTACAAAGGGAATGTTTCAAAGTCAACAAGTAAAAGAAGGTGTTATCGATGCCATCCAGATTTCAGGAGAATCAGAACTCCCAAATTATACTATTTTTGTTTCAAAGAAAAATGACCTAACCTATTTTATGAATCAAGATGGCTTTTAAATTAGACAACATACCCAAAACTGCTACTGTTACTAATAAGAGCCAAAACAGTATAGAAAACCTTCTCAAAAAAGAAATTGTTTTTTTTGGCGATAAGTTCAACAACAAAAAGAAACAAGCTTTCTATCAAGAACTCGCCACCTTACTCAAAGCTGGAATAACCATAAAGGAAAGTCTAACATTAATTCTCGAATCCCTCAAGAAAGAGTCAGACAAAGAATTAATTCAAAAAGTAGTACAAGACATTATAAATGGGTTGCCATTCTCAGAAGCATTACTAGCCACAAAATCATTTTCAGATTACGAATATTATTCTTTAAAAATTGGAGAAGAAACCGGAACCATTGCTCAAGTCTGTCAAGAATTAAAGCTTTTTTATGAAAGAAAAAACGAGCAAAAAAGAATTGTCATTGCCGCCCTTACCTATCCAACAATTGTATTATCTACAGCTGTATTGGTGGTTATATTTATGTTGAGCTATGTAGTACCGATGTTTCAGGATATTTTCAAGCAAAATAAAATAGAACTTCCAGCATTAACCCGCATAATCATAAAATTGTCGCATTACACAAAAGCCTATGGTTTATATGGTCTGCTACTTATAATATCACTCTTCACTATCGGAAGTTTTGTCAAAGAAAATCAGAAATATAAAAGAATGCTACATTATTTCCTATTAAGAATTCCAATTTTAGGCTCCTTTACAAAAAAAGTGTACCTGGCGCAATTCACCCAGGCGTTAGCTTTATTAACTACGGCCAAAATTCCAATTTTAAATAGTATACAAATGACTAAAAAAATGATTCGGTTTGTCCCGCTTCAAGATGCTTTAAATGAAGTAGAAAAAAGTTTACTAAAAGGAAATAGCTTAAGTTCTAGTTTAAAAGACAATTCAATGTTTGATAGCAGGATATTATCCCTAGTAAAGGTATCAGAAGAAACCAATCAAACGGAATATGTATTCAATCAATTAAACGAGCAATACAATCAAGAGGTCATACAGCAATCAAAAATTATGACAACAATTTTAGAGCCGTTTATAATACTAGTCGTAGGAGTGTTAGTAGCAGTGTTATTGATTGCCATGTATTTGCCAATGTTTCAGTTGAGCAGCGCGATTGGGTAGTTCATTTGCCAGATATCAAACTACACCAAACTCAATAATTCGCTGATTTACTTAATATATTCAATCTTACACAAATAGTTGTAAAAAAAATAAGTCCGACAAAACGTGTGAAAATTGGCTTAAACCGTAACTATATTTAGCTGTTTTTTGCAATTAGTCTGCGTAAATAATGGTATTGTTAATAAATAATTATACATGTTTTAAAATTTTAAGTTAGATTTAACAAAAAAAATATTTTTTGAAGCTCTAATTCAAATTTTTCTTATGAAATCAATTTTCATTTTTTTGTTATTGCCTGTTATGGTTTATTGCCAACTGAATCCGAACACATTATTGCCTAACGTTATGCCTTCCAATCCAGAGGCGTTTCAATTTATGAAGTATGGCGAAATCCCAGTACAAAATTATACTGGAATTCCAGATATTAGTATACCAATATACACGTTCGAAACTAAGGCGTTAAATATCCCTATTATTCTGAAATACCACGCCAATGGGATAAAGGTGAATGAAGAAGCAAGCTGGGTTGGTCTCGGATGGGATTTAAGTACAGATATGGAAATTGTTCAGACCGTTTCGGGTCTGGATGATTTTGGCTATTACAAATGGCGCTCATTGGCAAATTACAGTTGTATGATACCGATAGAAGCAGGTCTACAGGCTTCTAGCGTAATGTCGACCTGCGGTACATTTTTCCTTGGAGCCGATGATGATTGGAACATAAATCATCCAGACTGTATGTTGGACACGCACTTTATGGCGAATTTGTGGGACACTGAGCCAGATATTTTCTATTTTAATATGGCCGGTTATTCCGGAAAGTTTGTTTTGAATTGGAATACAGAACAATTTGTTTGCCTCACAGATAAAAACATTAAAATTGAGAGTGATTATTCGGCGTCGAATAATTCTGATAATTCTCCATCCACTTTTTCTATCACTGTTCCCGATGGGCATCGGTTTCAATTTGCATTGAAAGAAAGCACAACAATTGATTTTAGCTCTACAGTTGACAACAGTACCGGACCATTATTTTCTTATGTTGATCCTAGAGGTCAAAAAAGTTCGCGAGTGTATAAATTAGTAAAAATAATGACTGCACAAGCAGACGTCATTGATTTTCAATACGAATCTGCTCAAAATAATGCCGGAATGGCCTCGTCGAGTAAAAACTTCCCTTACATAACCGAAGTGAATCGAGATGAAGTAGCCTTTGGCACAAATAATTTCGTAGTCCAAAATGAACCAAATGCGTTATCAGCTGTTGCAATAGAGACACCGAACACCGTAATTCCGCAATATTTTATCACGTCATATACAGGAACATCGCAAACCTATTCTTATTTAAAAAGTATTAATTACAACGGTGAACATATTGAGTTTATTACGTCATCACGAATAGATTTAAAAGAAGCTAAAAAACTCGACGAAATCAAAGTCACCTTTAAAGGAGGAGCTAAAAGATTTTTGTTTAATTACGATTATTTTACGGGGAACGATGAAGGTAATAATTGGGATTCGATGCTTAATTATCACGTGGATGAATATATCAGTGGCAAGACAAATGATGAAATCAAAAAGAGATTGAAATTGGTTTCCTTTAATGAAATAAATGAAAAGCCCTATGTATTCTCCTATAATCCGCAATCACTTCCGAAAAAAACTTCTTACGCATTAGATTTTTGGGGGTTTTACAACGGGTTTCATTCAAACATGACGTTCTTTCCCAATATATATAGATTTAACGTTGAGCGATTTAATCGGCATTATTACAAATTTCAGAACAACAATAATAGTCCGGTACTCAATTACTGCAAAGCTTCAATATTAGAACAAATAACCTATCCGACTGGCGGTTTTACCGTCTTTGATTATGAACTGAATGCGTTCGATAATTACAAGGTTCCACCGCCAGAGCAAGGTGCGCCGGTGAGCATTAACTTGACTACGATTCCAGGCAATAATTCCATTTCCAGCAAAGTCGTGTCAATTGAAGGAGGAAATACAATCTTTAACGTATACGGATTATTGAGTACGCAAGGGTGTTATCCGCAATATCCTGAAGCTTATTCGAGCTGTAATTTTAAAATAAGTCATTTCAAAAAGGAACTGATGGACTATATTAGAAATAATACGGTGTTAAATAGTCACCTCAATAGTTACGGACTTACATACGTTTTGGGTGCTGATCTCCACTTTCTAGACGGCATCCCAAATAATCCTGCATTATACAACCAGTATAATGATATCAATGTTTATATAGGGAAAACGGTTAATCTATTTGATGACGAATGGGTAAATAATAGACAAATAAACTTGCCAGAAGGTATTGCTATTTTTAAAGTGAGTGGCGGATGTGGCCCGTACGGTCCTACAGCCAACAATAATTGGAGCCAAGCAACTTTTACAGTAAATTATGGAGACAATAAGCCGCTGCCGGAAGGCGATTCTTATGGAGCAGGCTTGCGAATTAAATCCGTCACATCATTTCCTGCGTTGGCCACCGGGCCTTCTGCGTCAGCCTTCAAAAAAGTGTATGAATATGAAGGTGGAAAGTTAATGTCGCCATTATTATTCTTTAATAAGATGCCTTCAAGCTACCGAAGTTATAAGATCGCTTACGTTCCCAATGCTTATCTAAATGCTACTTTAGCTTTAACATCTTTTGAGTTAATAAAAGCGATGGAAAAATTTATCAAAAATCCAAATTTAAAAAGCGCGGTTGAGGCTAGTCAAAAGCTAGAACAACAAAAAATTTCAGTGGAAAATCCACCATATGGAGATAATGATCCAATATGGGTACTATTAAAAGATTTCTTTGGAGACAGGAACGAATTGCACTCCCAAAGTTACGTCACACCCTCAACAAGCGCTTCCGGCCGGTATGTAGGTTATGACAAAGTCACTGAAAAATATGAGAATTATAATGCTGCAGCCTCAGACCTATTGCCCGGCATCGGAAAAGAGGTTATCTACTATAGCAATAATCCCGACATAGGAGCACCTTCAACTGGAATTGGAACCGGCTACTACACGCAAATAAATTTACCACTAACAGTACAATATCCGGAAAATGGAAACCTTACCAAAAAAGAAACCTTCACTGAGCAGGGCGAATTAAAAAAACAAGTTCTAAATGGCTATCAATTTATTCAAGAACCGTGTTTATGGGGCATGAAAACTCTAACTACCGATATCACCGATGTAGCAGTGGGGCATGATTTAGGGGATTATATAAAAAAAGCAAAGTATTTTATAGGCAGCTATCCTATTAAGTCAGGGAAAACAGTCCTCACTCATACAGAAATGAACACATTTGAAAATGGAAATGAAATTTCTGTCTACAAGCATTTTACTTACGACAGTCACAACCAGGTTAAAACGATTACCGAAACCAATTCAAGAAATGAAATAGTAGAAACAAGTTTATCATATCCTTACGATCTTAGTTCGTCGAGTTACAATACTTATAACGGAATGGTCGGGCGTAACATCCTTACTCCTGTAGTGCAGGCACTTAAAAAAGTCAACAGCTTGCCGGTTTCACTCGAGCAAACTTACTATCAATGGATCAGCACTCCAGATCCCGACAGTTATTTCCAGTCTACTTACGCTATCGACAGGATTGGATACTCAAAAAGTGGATTTCCATCTGATTTGAAAGACGTTGCGCAATTCCATAATTATGATGGCTTTGCAAACCCAACTGAAGTTTCACAGGAGGATGGTACACGAGTGAGCTATATATGGGGATACAATGGAAAATACCCTGTAGCGAAAATCATAAATGCAAGTCAACCCTCATTTAATAACGCCACACAGGGTTTGACTATCATCAACGCCAGTTTGCAGCAGGCCGTAATTGATGCGTCAAATTCTGGCAATGAAACAAACTTGTTAACGGCCTTAGACAATTTGAGGAATTCATTACCCAATGCAATGGTTACGACATTTACTTACAAACCACTAGTAGGCGTTAGCACAATTACAGATGCTAAAGGTAGTAGAGTAACCTACGTTTACAATAGTTCCAATCGCTTGCAATTTGTAAAAGACAGTGCAGGAAATATTCTCAGTGAGAACCAGTACCACTTTAGACCCTAAAATTAAGAACAATGAAAAAAATATTCGGTCTCTTATTGTTTCCCTTGATTGCTTTGGCTCAAAGTCAGGATCAGAATTACGTAAAAACGCTTGACTATAAAAACCCGCAAACCTCTCCATTAACGGGAAATCCAGCAACTTATTTGGCAAAAACCCAAATCCAATATTTCGACGGGTTAGGCAGACCAATCCAAAAAATTGCCTATGGCCAGTCCGCTAGCGGCAACGACATTATCTTGCCTGTCGAATATGATTTATTTAACAGACAGGTGAAGGATTTTCTGCCCTTTGTCGCAACAGGTCCTTCCTCCCTATTTCTCAGGCCAAACGAAGTCCAGTCATTTTATGCGACCAATAATCCAATTTTAACAGGCAACAGCAGTTTCGAAACAACAGCTTATCCTTACAGCGAAAAGCAATTTGAAAAGTCGCCTGCAAATCGAGTGTTGAAACAAGGTGCGCCCGGAAGTGATTGGAAAATTGGTTCCGGGCATGAAATCAAAATGGAATATCAATTAAACATTGTTAATGAGGTCCGGAAATTTAAAGTGGTTTTTCCATCAGCTACGACTGAAACGCATCGTTTAGATGTTGACGGCTTTTACGCACCGAATACTTTATATAAGTCCATCGTAAAGGATGAAAATAATTATCCATTGTTTCATGAGGAGTGGAATATGAACGATTTTTTGATTAGCCCGCCGGGATCCGGAATCTATGCAACAGGCAGTAATGTTGTATTTGATATTAGCAATTCTACATTAACCCTTGCCGTCCAACTAAGCTGCTATCCGTCAAGTAATATAAAAACCGGTTTAATCAAGACTTTAAGTATCGACATCGACGATGTAAATTTGGGAACGTTAAACGATATCTACAACGGTTTGCCAGTCTTTAATGTCTATATCCAGAACAACTCCCTGTATGTAGAACCCGTAAATGGAATTTCATGGTCGATTGGCGTCTCGTTTAATACAATACTAACCATGAATGTTACCGGAAATTTCAATAATGTAAAAAACCATTCTACTCAAGAATTCAAAGATAAGGACGGGAATATTATATTAAAAAGAAGTTTTAATAATAACCAAACCTACAACACCTATTATGTCTATGATATTTACGGCAATCTTTCGTATGTTATTCCTCCCACTGCAAGTGATGCTATCGATGCCACTTATCGCAATAATGCAGTTTCCTCCAAAAATTATCCATGGACAAAATTGGCCCTTGTTGATGGGAAATTGGCTGAAGAATACAACAAGCTTTTTAGCGAATATAATAACGAGATGCTCGCAAATGAAGACCTTTATAATAAATATGGTGGACAGGGCGGATTTACTTTGTCTGTCAACAATAACAATGAACCGATTTTGAATATTGCGATGAATGTAGCAGAGCCAATGTCGTTAATGTCTGGAGAAATAATTTCTCTAAAAGAACTTGGTGATTTTAAGGATTCTGAATTGGGAAGAGTTAGAGGTGATGGTTATGAATATATATTTAGCATCGTTAAAAATTCGTTGTATCTCAGTGGGAACGGGAAGCTAAACGAACTGAATGCCTCTTTTAACGGGAATACTAAGTTGATCTACAATACGAATTACACATGGGCAGATATCGCAGAAATTGATCCGAAAGAAGCGGACAAATACAAAAAAATGTTCAATGAAATTCCCGACGGAGAAAAGTTAACCACGATAATACCTAATCCTTACGGCGCTTTAGGAGGAATCAACATTACAATAAATGAAAATGACCAAGTAGCGATAACGATGAATATAACTACGGAAATTCCACTCGCTTTCAAAAAGGGAATTGCCATACCTTTTGATATCGAACGGACGATTGCAGATATGAATGTTTGCACAGTCGACTCTGATCAGTACAAATATCATATAAGTATTCAGGAAAATGGTTTATTTATAGACGGTGATGGAAGTTTTTACAATATTATGAAAACCGCCACGGTAAATCCGTCCGTAAACGGTTCTATGCCCCAATCAATTATTGACGGACTTTGCTTCATTTATCATCATGACAATAAAAATCGTGTAATTGAAAAAAAAATACCGGGAAAGGGATGGGAATATATCGTTTACGATCGCCTGGACCGCGTGGTACTCTCCCAAGATGCCAATTTACGTTCTCAGAAAAAATGGCTATTTACAAAATATGATATATTTAGTCGAATTGCCTATTCCGGTCAATTTGAGTACCATAGCCTATCAGCAACCTCTGATGTAGCAAAACGATTAGAATTGCAAGGAATATATAATTTGACTCCTTTTTTGAATGAAACGCGCCAATCTGGTTTCCTTCACTCGGGAATAACGGTTAACTACAGTAATAACGTCTTTCCGTTGGCAACTGCACTCAATAATACTATTTTTGAAGTCAATTATTATGATGACTATACTTTTCAGCCTTATGGTACTACGGTAATTATTCCTATCACGAGTTACAATAGTCCAACCTTAAATAATATATTAACCAACGTTAAAGGATTGTCTACAGGATCACTGGTAAAGGTACTTAACACTAACGATTGGATATTTAACCTGATAGCATATGATCAAAAAAGCCGGCCGGTGTGGCACCAATCAACTAATTCCTTCCTCCAAACCCAAGACCTATCAGAAACTCAGCTTGATTTCACCGGCAAAACTGTTGAAACAAGTCGCACGCACAGCAAAACGGGCGCGACCAGTAATCTGGTAATATTGGACAAATTTAGTTATGATCAGGCCGATCGACTGACTCGGCAAACCCAAAAAATTGGTACACAGCAAGAAGAATTAATCGCATTTAACCGATACGATGAGCTGGGTAACTTAATTCAAAAGAAAATTGGCGGCCAGGCACCACTCGCCAGCGCAACGTATGCTTCGGTCACTCCGCTTCAAACAGTTGATTATAATTACAACATTCGCGGATGGCTAAAAGCAATTAACAATCCTGCCATTCTTAATGACGATCTTTTTGCTTTCGCCATCAACTACAATATTACCACTTTAGGAGCTAAACCACTTTTTAACGGGAACATTTCAGAAACTTCCTGGGAAACGGCTAATGATGGAAAATTACGAAGCTATAAGTTTAGTTATGATGATTTAAATCGATTAACTGATGCAGACTATATTGGAAACTATAGTTTGTTTAACAATACATCTCAAACGGAAAATTACACAGAAAATAATATCCAATATGACAAAAATGGCAACATCACTCATTTAGAGCGATACGGACTTTCAAACAATTCGAATGTAATAGATAAAATAGATAAACTCACCTATAAATATGCTGTCAGGAGCAACAAATTAAACCGCGTTATTGATGCCAGTATCGAACAGGCAGGTTTTTCAGACGGGACTAATCTCGGAAATGATTACACCTATGACATTAACGGAAATTTGTTGAGTGATAGCAATAAAGGCATTATAAATACTACTTATAATTATTTAAACCTCCCCACAAGAATTGATTTTTTGACAAGCATTGTCACAAATACAAAATATATAGAATACGTATACGATGCGATGGGAAATAAATTAAAAAAAATAGTAAAACCCGAAAATGCATCTAGCCCAATAATAACAGAATATGCTGGCAATTACATATATGAAAATAACGTACTACAATTTTTCGGACATCCTGAGGGATATGTTACAAAATCGGGCGGAACATTTTCGTATATTTATCAATACAAAGACCATTTGGGAAATATTCGGTTGAGTTTCAAGAAAAACACGAATGGTTATCTTGAAATAGTGGAGGAAAATAATTACTATCCATTTGGTTTAAAACAAATGGGATATAATGGAGCTTATAGTTCAATTGGGAATGATGCGGCGCAAAAATATAAATACAATGGGAAGGAATTGCAGGATGAGTTGGGGCTTAACCTTTATGATTACGGAGCGAGGAATTATGACCCTGCAATTGGTCGATGGATGAATATTGACCCAATGGCTGAAAAGGGACGGAGATGGTCTCCATATGCTTACGCTATGGATAATCCTGTTTATTTTATTGACCCCGATGGAATGTGGCCGTGGCCATCATTAAGTAGCATAAAGAAATCGTATAATGAGACGAAATCTAGCATGTCGAAAAAGTATAACGAGGCGAAGTCGTCAATAGCAAGCAGTTACAATAGTGCGAAAAATTCAATTGGACAGGCAAAAGATAACATAGTAAGTTCAGCTAAGCAGACTTATAAGGATGCGCAACAATATGCTAAGGATAATAAAAAAGAACTTTTGAGCACAGCTGAAACTTTACAAAATACTGGCGACGGATTAGTATATGCTGGAGCAGCAATGGCTGTTGCAGGCGCTCCTATTGCAGGCGTTGGAGCGGCTCCAGGTGCTGCTGTTGCTGCTGAAGGAGCTATAATAAGTGGAGCGGGCGCACTTCTCGAAGTTGCAACAGAATTTTTGACCAGTGACCCAAATACTGGTAAAGACGCTGCAATTATGGTAGGTGCTGAAGCTGTAAATATGTTAGTGGATAAGGCACTTCCAGGGCCTACTCCAAATATTACAAAAGAAGCAAAAGCGGTTATAGAATCGGGAGAAAAAATCATTACGACAGGAACGCAAGCTAAAACCACTGTTGTAGGAAATGCATTAAAAGAAAAAGAGGTAAAGTAATATGGAATACAGATATTTGTTATATAGTTTTCTCTGTGCATTAGGTGCATTCCTTTATTATAAATTTCATAAGTGGTGGTTAAATGGCACCAAAAAAAAAGAACAAGTTGTAAAGGACGAAATGCGGCATTCAAAAATTATTAAAAACTGGATGATAATAGTAATGTTTTCTTTAGCGGCGATAATCTTCTTAATTAAATCAATTTAATCGTAAAACATATGGAAGTGGTAAAACTTTTAGCCCCCGTCATTTTAATTATTTTTGGTATTGTAATAAAAGTTTCCAAAAGCGAGCAATTCAGTCCAATGAAAAAATACTGGCTATTTTTTCTTATTATAGGTGTATTTTTATTTGCTTTCAAACTGTATAAATACATTAATTGATAGACTAACTTATTCATACAAAATTAAAACCTAATGACTTATAAAGATAAAATAGAAGAACTCCGAATTGAATTTGAAAAAAAGAGCGAGGAAGTAATATTGTTACAACAACAATTAAATTTAAGTGATGATGAATTTCGTAATCATCCGTCATACAAAGAGTGGCAATTTGCCTGTACTAACTATATTTCACTTTTAAATTATGTATCAAAATCAGTACCTCACCTAATGAATGCTCAATATCCTGTTAAGTGAACTGGCGAAGTTCTCAATCCTTGAACGACCTATTGCGAAAAGCAAAAATTAAATCGCGAAGGAAAATGATTGATTTGCGCCGTATCAAACGAAAAAGAGCAATAGAGAAGATATATAAAAACCCAGCGGAATAGCTGGGTTTATCATTTGACGGATTTCCAAATCCAACGAAGTCCGACGAACACCATCACCAGAATAGCCAAAGCCAGTTCCAGCACCGCGCCGATAATATAAAACACGGTTCCGCTGGATTGGGTTGGAGCTGTCCGCCTTTGGTGGCGTTCAACGCTAGTCATAAACTTCGAGGCGATTATATCATATTTGAGATTCGTACTGCTGGAATTGTCGGTCGGAAAGTCGTTTAAATTTGGCATATTTTTATTCTTTTGGCTTATGTTTTTAAGTAAGTAAATATAGGCATAATCCCTTTGTTATCAAAGCTTTTGAGCGGAATTCTTCTGTATCTTAACGTTGCTTTCTCACCTGTTTGCTCAAAAGGAATTACCTCATTATTTTTGACCACCTCCCTCCCTGCCAATAAAAAACTCTTTGTTTATCTGGGCTTTAGCCGTTCACATATCCGCTCTTTTATGCAAACCCTGAACCTCATCGCTAGCAGCCGATTAGAGTTGTCTACAAATTTTGGTATTTCCAGCCGCCTAAATCTCTAACTGTCCCATCCCAGGAACAGTATTATCCATATTGAAAAAATATTTTTTTCTAAAAATGTCCCACATACACTACACTTTTTGGAATTGTTTAGTATTTATAAAACAGATACCTCGATTAAGCCCCTTGTATGGGGATGTAGTATCTGAATAACATTTACATAATCAATAGAAAAAATGATATATGAAACGATTAACCAATTTGTAAAGACTGCCAAGACCAGCAGGAGTTCCGTTTACAGATTTTATAAAAAGAATGATGGTCTTTGGGAAGAAACAAAAATGAAATCTAACAAACGGATGATTCCACAATCACACGCAAAGTATTTCGATAGCGATTTGCTTTTCGATGAATTACAGACATCAATCCTAGAAATCAAATCGCTAAGAAGGCTTATTGATTGTCTGGCTGATAAGGAAACGCTACCTGCGACATTCTGGAATCTGGACTGGTCATTCTTTGTTACCGTTGCCTACAGAGCGGAGCGTAACAAGAAATCCTGTTTCCGTATGATGACCGCGATGTTTGACGAAATCAATACCAAATATGGTGATTCAACGGACTTGCGTATGTTCTTTACGACCGAGCCATTCGCCAATCGCAAAGGCTATCACAACCACTTTGTAATTTACATCGAGAACAGGCAACTGCAAACCCAGATAATGCAGGACATTGAAAAATTCTTTGAGTACGACAGAGTTGATTCCAGTATCTATGACAAATACAAAGCGGGTCTGTTTTACATTACCAAGGATGGTCTGGAAAATGAGGACTGGTATTTCGATTGCAATTTAAATACTGCGGTGTAATGAAAAAGATAAGAATCACCACCAAACAGATGCTTAAAATTTTGGAAACCGAAACCCCAAAATTTCCTTTGACAATCATAATGCGAGGAATTGATAAGGCTGAAATGGATGAGCTGGTAAAACTATTAAAGACAAAAAAGAAGGACTAGCCTTTCTTTCTTAGTTCCAGACCATCAAGCAGCTCGCTGGGCTTCATTTCCAAAGCGGATGCAAGTTTAAAGAGCAGGTTCAGGGTCATGCCCTGACCGAAATCAAACAAAAGGCGTATGGTCTTTTCATCGCAACCAGCACTTTTAGCAAAGTGGGTTTTATTGCCGTCGAATTTGGCGTTGAACTCTTTACGGATTCTTTCGGTTACTTCCTTTTTTATTTCGTCGAGCTGGTTGTGCATTCAACAAAATTGAGGAAGACCACAAAAAAGGCATTGATTTTTAAACGGAGTTTTCTCCGTTTTTATATATTTGCTGGACAACGCAAAAGATGGTTTCAAAAATCAGGTTAACAATGTTTCATGTGGTTTCCCCGCTCCTGTTGGGAAGCCTTATTTATATCGCCTTTAGAAGTGAGCGGTTAAGGATGTTTGGATGGTTCGACAACTTTGGAATATCAAAATGGGTTCTTTCGCTAAGAGCTATCATCAATCCATACCAGTCCAATTTCCCAGACTGGGTTTATTATTCGCTCCCAGATGGTCTTTGGGTCTATGCTTTTGCATCGGCTTACCTGATACTCTGGCGAAATGATTTAAGAGCCGTTAGGTTTTGGCTGTTGCTTCCCTTAGTGTTTGGATGCCTTGCCGAACTTGCGCAAGGGATGGGGATTGTACGCGGCACTTTTGACCTTATAGATTTATCCGTCTGTTCAATAGCCCTTTTATTGAGCATCTTAATTTTTAACCAATCCATTTTAAAATATGAACAAACCAAACAAACTAAAAGTCATCAGTAGTATTTTTATCAGTTCCCTATTCCTATTCCTTGCCTATGGAAGCGACAGCGACAGCAAGACCGAAAGCAGCGGCGACACCAGCTCAACCGAACAAACCTCAACGGTAGACGATAATAATTGCGGCAGATGCGGCGGCTCTGGTGAAATTGCAACCTACGGAGCTGGCGGGTGTTCTGATATGTCGCACTTTCCATCAGGCGACTGCGGGCAACCTCATCATACAGATTCATGTATTTCGAGCGGTTCCAAGACATGCCCTTGCTGTCACGGAACGGGAAAACGTAGTTAACACAAACGATATGAAATTTAGACAGATACATTTTATTTCGATTGGCATAGCAGCCATTTTCCTGATGTTCGCCTATGGTTCCGATAGCTCAAAGAGCGATAGCGATTCAGAATCCTCATCATGCGATTATGTAAGTTCCTTAAAAGATGTTAAACAATGCGCTGCGGGTGTTTGGATAGCAAAACCCACGGGAGACATCTGGAAAAGGATTGTCTTAAAATCCAACGGAACTTACGACCTTTTTACAGCCACTCCAGAGAGCGGGAAATGGGGTAACGTCCCTGACTATTCTGGCACTTATGAAGTGGCAGAAGCCAGATATTCCGATACAGGAAAAAAATACGTTTATATAAGGCTTAACGATAGCGGTCTATGCGCTTACCAGATGGTCTTTGACGGAACAACTGCTTTGGAGTGTAACGGGAATTATGATGTCTTAAGCAAAGGGGACATTAATCCTTGGAATTAAAGAAAAGGTCTCTATAAAGAGACCTTTTTTATTGTGTGAAAGCGTAAACGAACCAATTCTTTTTTATGTTTTCATAAAGAAGGGCGCGGGATTTTACAGCTTTGAGTTCTGGAAGCAGTAAACAATGCTCGACGTGGCGAAAGTTTTGGACTGTGAGCGCAAAATCATTGTCAGTTAGGAAATGGTTGCAAAAATACAATACCTCGTAACCTTCTGTTTTATCAACCAGAACTTTGTCTTTTATCCCTCTGTAATCTGGATTGTCCCCGCCGTCAACATGCCAAGAGTAATCGTCTTTGTGAACTAAATCGTCTTTTGTAAATTTCATGATAGTTAGGTGTGTTATTGTTTCTACAAAGATAATATTATATCAAACGATAACAGCCTAGCGGTCTTTTTAATTAATTGCCAGGATTTCCTTACTTTTTCTTGCGTATTGATTTCCAGGTGTTTATGTTTGCAAAGTGGTTTGTAATAAATCACAAACGACCGTTTAAGTTTTAAAATAATCAAATATAAGCCATGAAAAAGTACATCGCATATTACAGGGTAAGCAGAAAAGAACAAGGAATAAGCGGGCTAGGATTATCAGCCCAAAAAACATCGGTAATCAAATACACCGATTCGCAGGATGGTATCATCCTACAGGAGTTTACCGAAGTTGAAACTGGGACTAACAAAAGGGAGCGTGTAGAAATCCACAAGGCTATCCAACTGGCAAAGAATGAAGGCGCGGTTCTTGTCATTGCCAAGCTCGACAGGTTAGCCAGAAACGTCAGCTTTGTAAGTTCGCTTATGGATGCTGGTATTGAGTTCCTAGCGGTTGATATGCCATCCGCCAATAATTTCACAATCCATATTTTTGCCGCCCTAGCTGAACAGGAAGCAAAATTGATAAGCTCTAGGACAAAATTGGCGTTGGCGGAATTAAAGAAAACAGGGGTAAAACTCGGAAACCCAAAGAACCTGACCAATGAAGCTAGGGCAAAAGGTGTAAACACAATTAAGGACAATGCGATGAACAACGACCGCAACCGTCAGGCTCAATCAGTAATCAGCAATTGCAAGGAAAAGGGAATGACCTATAGGGAAATCGCAAGCTACCTTAACGGTCTAAATTTTAAGACCAGATACGGTAAAGAATTTATGCCTTCAACGGTGCATCAGCTCCATAATCGGACGTTATTCAATGCCGCATAAAAATATTAACAAAAATTTAACAACCCCAATTTCCCGAAAAGGCGAAATCGTTAAAATATTCATTTCCAGAAAACTAACTTTTTGAAAACGCAAATACTGTTTTATATTTCCAAAAAACGCAAATACTGTTTTATATTTAGCTAAAAGCCAGTACGTTACAACTGTCTGATTTGCACAAAATTTTGATATTTCGTATCTTCGCAAAAGAATTCTATCGATAGAAATCCTTGCAAGTAATTTCCCATCCTGTTAGCTAAAGGATGGTTCAGCAAAAAGTCTGGTGCTGTATAGCTGAACAGACCAGATTAAAAGTAATCAATCAAAATCTCACATTTAGGATTCGGTGTAAAAACCCGAAGGGCATTTCCTATGCCTAAAAATTAGGGATTAAATTCTAAACAAATTAATGATTATGAAGGACTTAAACGAATTATTCAAATCTTTTGAAATAGGCATCAGAAGTGCCAAAGCCACCAAACCACAGAAGTATCTCAAAGAGCTGGGGCTGGATTATACAGATATGCGGATAGGATTCAATTCTGGACAGTTCCACCACCGCCAGAACCAAGAATTTAAAGACCATTTCGAGGCTCTGGGTATGCTTGCCAAAAGTGGTATGGGGGTTAGGGTAAAAGACATGACACCCTACACAGTTTTCGGTGGGTATGGTTTGATTTTTCCGCTGATGAACTCCGAGAACTTAGTGGTCAACTATTTTGCGATTCGGTTTAAGATGTCAACGCCTAAAGAGCAATACCTCAACGGCGATGGACTTTATCCGAGCTATCCGCACCCCAATACCAAGCGGCTGTTTATAACACCGACCCTGATGGACTGCGCGAGCCTAATACAATCCAAGGCTTTAGACCAACGGGAAGCGGCTTTGGCGTTGCATGATGGGGAATTGTTGCCGCAGCATATAGCCGCAATCAGGGAATTAAAGGAATTGGAGGAAGTGATAATGATTAAACGATAACAGATGGAGCAAATAATTACACAGATAAAGCAGTTAAAGCCAGAAGCGACAATAACGCTGTTAAGCCTTCCAGATGGGGACAGCATGAATACCATGTGGCTGAACTACGGGACGCATGGGGTTACGGAATTCCTAAACGAAAGACCAAAGCCAGAACCAGAAGAAAGAGGGCTTATTATCCATAGCCCACAAAAGATAAGCTATAACAGCAAAGGGCTGACTTACATTATTGTCGGTCAGTTGTCAATGGATTTAGGAAATTTTAGGGTTGCCCTTAATATCGTTGTGGATGAAACCCAGCGCAAGCATAGGATTAAGGTTGACCTGTCGGATTTTGTGAGCGTCGAGGACAGATGCAAAGAATTATCTGAAAAGCATGGACTGGACAGCCACCAACTGGAAGCGGATTTCAACAGGATTGCCGACCTTCTGGAGCTGTATAAGGAAAGCCTTTTTGAAGATGAAATGACAGACCTGTATTCGGAAAAGGAACTAACGCCTAGGGCGATGGAGAAAGCGGTCGAGTTCCTTCAAAATCCAAGGCTGATGAAAAACATCGACAGCTTACTAGAAAAGACTGGGATTATCGGGGAAGAGGATAACAGGAACGTCCTTTTCGTGGTAACCTCTGGCTACAAGATGCCCTATCCGTTACATTGTATGGTTCAGGGAACGAGCGGCGGCGGCAAAAGCCATTTGATTAACGCCATAGCCGAATGTATGCCGCAGGAAGACCTTCTGGACATGACAAGGATAACCAGCAAATCGCTTTACCATTACAGGGATAAGGAACTTGTAAATAAACTGGTAGTGATACAGGATTTTGACGGTCTGGATGATGAAGCCCAATTTGCGTTCAGGGAGATACAGACGCACAAGAAGTTGAGCAGTTCTACAGCGATAAAGGATGCGCTGGGAAATACTAGGGGAAAGATTAAGACCGTACACGCCCACTTTGCTAGTCTGGTCGCCACCACAAGGGCAGAGCTTTATCTGGACAATATGAGCCGTTCGGTAATGCTTGGAATCGACGAGAGCGAGGCACAGACCCTGCGCATTATCAAAAGGCAAAACCAGAAAAAGGCGGGGCTTTCCAACAGGGACGAGGAACAGGAAGCAAAACAGTTGATTCGCAACTGTATGAGGGTATTAAAATCCCTTCAGGTCGTAAATCCTTTTGCCGATAAATTGATGCTGCCATTGGAAGCCAAGATGCTGCGAAGATTAAACGAGCAATTTCAGGACTTTGTTTGCCAGATTACACTCCTGCACCAATACCAGAGGAAGACGGATTCACAGGGAAGATTGATTGCGACCAAGGAAGACATCAGGACGGCGGTTGAACTGTTCTTTAGTGCCATTATATTGAAAGTTGATGAATTGGATGCAAGCACCCGCCAATTTTTTGAAAGCATCAAAACTTACGTGAAAAGCCAGACCAAAGGAACGACCTATAAATTCACAGCACTAGAAATAAGGCAAGCGACCAACAAAGAAAAATCGACAGCCAACAGGTACATAAAGACCTTACAGGGCTTGGAATATATCCAACAAGTTGAAGGGGCTGCCAACAAAGGATTCAAGTATGTAATCAGTTATTTCGATGACATGGAAAAACTCAAAGCAAGGGTTAAACAGGAATTGAATCGGCAATTGGATGAACTCTAAAAATACGCTGAATGGAACACTAAAAGCCACAATACGCAAGGCATACGCCGCTGGCGTTCCAACTTCAGGGGAAATAGTATAAGGAATTGAATTTTTAAACCAAGGATTATGAAAAAGCAAATACAGTCGCCAGCTTACAAACAGCATTTTAAAGATTACGACAGCTACATCAAGGGAAGGGATTATAAAGGCAAGATGTACCAGACGGCAGTTAAGGAATTTCTTATCTGGCTGGAAAATTACGGAATCCAGACCATGAAAGAGGTTACCACTAAAGAGATGCTCACATATTACGATTATCTAATAACAAGACCCAACCAAAGGAAGCAGGGAACGCTAGCCGAGGCAACAATAAGGCTGCACTTGCTTTCAATCTATATATTCATCGACAACCTATTGTCATTGAATGAAATCCAGAAGGGCTTTTATATGCCAAATCCCAAATTCAGCGGCGAAGGGAAAAATCCCAGAAACACGCTGACGGTAGATGAAATCCTGACCCTATACCAGCACTCGGAAAATCTGCTGGAAAAGGCGTTGCTGTCTGTAGCATACGGATGCGGACTAAGGCGGGGCGAACTACAAAACCTCAATGTGAACGATGTCCAGTTGCACAGCGGAATACTGGTTGTAAGGAGCGGTAAAAATAACAAAAGTCGGGAAGTTCCGATGTGTGATTACGTTCTGGACAATGTAAAGAAATACATTAACGAGCGGCAGGAAACGCTAAGGGAGAAACAGATTGAAAACGGTTTCTTCATCGGAAAGAAAAGCAAACGGATGAGCGGCGAGAACCTCAACAAGACCCTAAAGCGAATTATCGACAGAACCCAAAACATCACCATCATTGATAAGGATATTACGCTGCATTGCCTTCGCCACAGCATTGCGCACCATCTAGCGGAGAACAATGCAGGGATAGACTTCATTAGAAGCTTTCTGGGGCATTCTTACATCAATACAGCCTATATCTATGCCATCAGGAATAAGAAGCAAAACAAACGAATTACATTGATTTAAAGCCTATGAAAAAACAACCGACCATTAAGGAATATCTTTTGGAGAATCTCGCCAGACAATCGGCGGAAAATTATCTTTATACCATCGAGAGTTTTCTAAAAGTCAATCCTAAAGCAAAGCGTTACAACTACCAGCAGATGGTAAATTATCTGGTTGAAATAAAGGAGCGTTACCCAAACACCCAGACCCGCATCCGTATTCTTTCGGCAATCAAAAAGTACTATAATTATCTTGTCTGGACTGGGCAAAGGCTTGACCATCCATGTAAGACCCTGACCATGAAAACCAGCGGGAACCATTCTATCCAAATACAGGATTTGTTCAGTTCGGAGGATTTGGCAAAACTGATGCATCGGGACAATAGGTACAAGAATCTGGACATCCGAAACAAGGTAATACTATCGCTTCTGATTAATCAGGGACTGACCAGCGATGAAATCATACGGCTGGAAGTTGATAATATTGATTTAGATGAATGTTCGGTTTACATTAAGGCATCGAGCAAGTTGAACAGACGGACGCTTCCGCTAAAGGCTAACCAGATTAGGATTTTGGATGAATATATTAATGAAACCAGACCACAGATGTTAAGGGGATTCAGGACTAGAAAACTCATAATTACCAAACTCGGGAAGCCCATAACAGTTGACAGTATCAATGCGATGGTCGAGCCATTGGACAGCCTATTTCCTGACAAGAAACTTAACCCGAGGACAATCCGAATGAGCGTAATTGCCAACTGGTTAAATGAGCGGAAAATGCCTTTAGAAGATGTCCAAAGGTTGGCTGGGCATAAATGGCCTAGCACAACAGAGAAGTATTACAGGGTTGACAGTAATCAACAACGGGAATTGATTAACAAATTCTTTCCTCTTTAATTATTGAGTAACTTTGCTTATATAACTTTATGATTATGAAGAACTATACTGTTGACGAGCTAGATTTTAAAAACGGCGGGGAAGAAGAACAAATAAGAACCAGAAAAATTTTTGAAGATTTGAGAGATAGGGCAATTGTTGGTAAGAAATTGCTTCAGAGGGAAAAGGACTTTTTATATACTGGGTTAAAGCTCTCTGATTTTGATGACGGAAAACCAGAAGACTTTGTAGCGTGTGACGATAATATTTTTAAAGAATTATATCTGACATATTTTCACAACGACCTTTCAGAACCATTTTATAAGCACAAGAAAGGCATGGGAGTTGTCCAAGTAGGTTATCAGGAAAAAATTAAGGATTTTAAAACGTTAATGCAAATATCGGATGCTTGGTATAATGAAATTAAAAATGAGAAGCATTCAGACCAAATTTTACAAGAGCTAGCGATTGAAACTAGAAGGGACATTAAAGCATTGGATGCAAAATACACACCTTTTTTAAAACGGTTCAGAAAATATCAAGATGCATACAGGCTGAAAAAGGATAAACTTATATTGCAGTCAAAGTTTGTTTTTCTATTGGTGAAATCGGTTATTGAAAATAATAATAGTGAGGATTTTGAAATTCCATTTTCGGGTGAAACAATTGAGTTTACCATTTACTCGTTGGTTCACATTGTCAGTCGTCACTATGCCGAACCAATGAAAGACAATCCAGATAAATCGTACCATTATGAAAACTTTTATCCAACTGAATTGCACATCGATTTAAAAAACATATTGCTTGAAATAGATAAATTAAACTTGATTGATATAAATAAAAAGGATAACATTATCTTTAAGTTCAAGGGAATAATTTATCATCTTTGGATACAAAAAAGATACAAGCAAGTTAAAGGTCATGCTGGAAATATACAGATATTCAGAGTGCAAACATTCTACCCAATCCATTCAGAAGCCGAAATCCAGAATGTAACGGAAAAATTTGAAGAAATTGCCGTTGCAGAAGAGCTTTCGGTTTTCATATCGAAATGAGAGAAACAGAAAACCTCAACAAGCCCGTCACTAGCGTGATGGGCTTTTTTGTACCTAATAATTAGGTTTTTACTGGGATTACACATACTTTCGTTTTTAACAATGATGTTCTTTCAATTCGTTAATGTGTAGAAGGTTGAGGGGTTACGTGACGGTGTAAACCTGCTCATAAAGACGTATAAGTATAAGTATAATGGAAAGGAGTTCCAAGACGAGCTGGGGCTTAACTTCTACGATTATGGAGCAAGAAACTATGACCCAGCAATTGGTAGATGGATGAATATTGACCCAATGGCTGAATTGTCAAGAAGATTTTCTCCTTACACCTATGCAATGAATAATCCAGTATTTTTCATTGACCCTGATGGAATGATTGTTGACCCATCAAGTCAAAAAGAATGGGACAAGCAAAAAAAGAGTATTACTAGTGAAAGAGATAGACTACAAGGCAAAGTCGACAAGTTGAATGCTACAGCGGCTTCAAAAGGTTGGAGTGCTGAAAAACTAGCAGGCAAAATAGGTGATATGAGTGACCGAATAACAGGAATGAATGGTAGTCTTGGAAATCTTGGAACTTTAGAACAAAGTGCTCAATCATATAGTTTAAATGTGCTTAGTGCAGGTTCCACAGGTGATACTTCTTATGACCCTGCTTCAGGAAATGTAGTAATTAGCTTTGCAGGGACTGCAAATTTCGTTCATGAATCTACACATGCAGGACAGTATGAAAGCGGAGATATAGCTTTTGATTCAGCTTCAGGTAAACCCTATGCTTCAGATACAGGTGATGAGATTTCTGCCTACAAAGCCCAATATGCCTATGACCCATCGTCAGTATCTGGATTGACATCATCGACATCGGTCAAATCTTCAGCAGATATTACGGCAAACTGGTTGCAGAATGTTAGCGATTCAAGTGGAAATAAAATTTATGCTCCTGGAGGTAGCGCGAATACGGGGATATCTCCGTTAAACACCAATTCCAATAGAGCAGATATATTAAAAGCCTTTCCAAATAATCCAGCTTTACAAAGTTTACCAAGTAACTTTACCTTTAAATCTATTTCAACTTTAAAATATAGAAAATAATGAAAAATCTATTTTGTTTTATATTGCTTACAACTATTATGATTTCTTGTAAGGTTACACAAAATACCGAAAGCAATTTAGTGGGAACCTATACCGCCAAAGGGAAAGATTACAATTACAAACTTATTTTAAATAGTGATAATACGTTTAACCTAAAATTTAAAGCGTTAGAAGCTAATTCAGGTTGTGAAGGCAATTGGAAATTAAATGGTACTAAGACAATAGTTTTAGCTTGTAATGAACCTAGGAATATTGAAGAAACACTACAAGGTGGTTATATGACCAATAGGGTTCAAGAATTAACAGTAAAAAGTAAAGAGCGACTTCTTTACAACGGAATTATTTTAAAGAGGGATGAAAATTAATGTTAGAAAGAGAATAACTTTTATCAGTACGATGATTAGGCTTAAAACCACTTCAATTTGAAGTGGTTTTTTAATTTAAATCGAAAAAAATTAAATAAAGCCATTTAACCTCGCTGTTGGTTCATGAAAAACATACACGTATTTGGAGTTTATGTAGATTCCGCCAGTGATATTGCTTTTGCCCATACTGAATTTTCTAAAAAGATTGGATTCAAGACTTCGAGCATTACTCATGGTGTACAAATAAAATTTTTTGTAAAAAGGTAATTCATCAATTTTTCTTTCTTTTTTGTGGGCATTATATCTATTATGGGATTTATCAGTCATCCCTGCATACCAATCATTAAAAACGGGCTCAACTCTTTTAGGGTAACAACTTTTTATATACTTCGTAATCTGCTTTTCTATTTTTGATACTAGAACTTTATTTGCAGGATTTTCTTTTAGATAATCATTGATTGAAAATCCAGCGGGAGCATTTAATCCTATAATTTTAAAATCAGCCATATTTTTATTAAAATCTGTTGTAATAATAAATTAACTTGTTATTAGTATGATGAATTACTATTTAAAAATAGTAACTCTATTTTCAAACGAATTTTAACATCTTTATTTGTTCCTTATTCAATAGTGCGAATTAATTTATCATTGATGTGAACTAAATTAAAAACTACATCTTTTGTAGCGGAATTAAAGGCTTCATCAGAATTTTCAAATGAAGCAAAAATCAAAATTTGAGATTCTACATGTAATGAAATGCTTTTTAGAAAGCTGTGGAAATTCCCAATAGCTGCATCTTGTTGTTTCGGCTCATCCATCATAATAAGTCTTGGGTGATTCCCATCAAATTTAATAGATGTATCGAGTAAACTAAAAGTGTAAGCCCAAATACACCTGATAAAATCACTTCCTGATGAATCAAACCTTATACTATAATCTTTTGTTTCCTCTCCAAAAGGTTTACTAATTACCGGTAAATAATTATCTCTCGAAATATGTATAAATTCATTTTGTTGACTAGTGTAATTAAACTCTTTAAGTAAGACCTTAAATTTTGTTTCCAAAAATTCAAGTTTCTCATCATCATTATATGAAAAAAAGTTCTTAGGTAATTTACTTTCATCAACCACAACTTTTTTCCACTGATTAGATAACTCTTTTAAGTCTTCTATTAGTAAATTGAAATCTTCAAGAAACTTATTATAAAACTCTATACGCTTTTTTAGATTTAACCTGTTCTCAATTTCTATAATTGACGGTAACCTTTCATCAGATGTTAGCTCTTTCTTTATTTGTCTTACATTTGCTCTTGCCTCAGATAGTCTTACTCTATATAAATCAAGTTTTTTTTCCTTTTCATTTATTGTTTTTTCCTGACCTTCAATATAAACTGTAACCATTTTAATTTGAGCATCAATAAAATCAATGTTGTCATCTAAACGCATTGGAACCTGCTCAACTTCTAAGGGCAACAATGAATCTTTAATCTCTTGATTGCACGTTGGACAAGTTTCGCTAGCCGTTTTTAAATTGAAATCAGCCCCAAGATTTTTGACCTTTAAAGCACCTTTGTTTTTTCTTAAATCGTCTTTTAACAAATCTAGCTGCAATCTATAACTACGCAATCGATCTTTGTCAAAGTTTAACTCTGTTGACAAAAGCTCATAATTTAAAGACAAATTATTGATGAAACCATTTATTTTTTCTAGTTGAACTTCATCATTTGAAATATTTTGACCAACTGTAAAAACAGTTTTATTTTTTGTAGCTCTTAATTCTTCAACTTGTAAATCTATATAATTTGAAACCGTAAATTCTTCTTCATCTTTTGTCAACAAGATATTTAAACCTCTGTAATCATTAATTATTACAGGCTTTTGTTCAAGACCAACAACTCTTCCTCCTCCTTTTTCTGCAAGTCTAATAAACTGATTGTTTAAAGTTGCCCACTTTTCTTCAATAATTCTTTTGTTGAAAGCAATTTGCTGTTTTCTTTTTTTATTTTCGGTTACATCTAACTTCAAAAGAAACTCTACCACCCTTGCTTCTTTATTAGATAAACCATAATGTGGCATGGTAGCAAAAAAATCAGACCATCCTGATTTTTGCTCAATCATAAATGATGAAGCAATCTGTTGAATATATAATTTTCTTGAGTCTCCAGAATTTGTCAAAACGTTAGGTAAATTCCAATCCAAGAAATTTTCTAAAAATAAATGAAAACCGTATATTTCATCTGTAGCACCACCTTTATCGTGAATATACATTGGTTTCATTTCAGGAAGAATGTCTTCCGTATCATCAAATAATTTCCCAAAATAAACATCTACTAATTGTGGTTTTCTGTCGGAATTACTGATTACACTTCTTTTAATCGTGATAATATCACTTTTACTGTTTTCAATTTCCAAATAAACAAAAGACTGTACTACTTTGTGAAATACATCTTTTGGATATTCAACTTGGTCTCTAAAAACAGATTGCATAGTTTTTTCATTCTTACCACCAATTATTTCTTCGAAACCTAGACAATATGTAATTGCTTGAAAGAGGCTACTTTTACCGCTGGTATTATCTGCTCTAATAATATTTAAACCATTAGTAAATTCATAATTTGAACCGTACAGACCAGAATCAGTATTAACTTCAAATTTTATTTTATTAATTTTTAACATTGAATAATGACCATTTATTTGAAATAGATTCTATTCTATTATCAGTTATTTTTCTTTTCCCTACAAAATTTAAAAACTCAAACTCTTCAACAAAAACTTCAGCCTTAACAATTAACTTGAAAAAATCAGCTCCTTTTTCAGTCAATAAATATTTTCCATTTTCCATAGTGCAAATATTTTCAGATATACAGAACAAAAGTGCCCTGTTTAGAGCAGGTTCAATTCCCCATACGGCAATATCTTTATCATAATTGCTTTTTATTAGTTCTAAAACTTCATCCTTGTTTTTGTCATCTTT
Source organism: Arcicella sp. (assembly GCA_014376355.1). Classification (GTDB taxonomy): domain Bacteria; phylum Bacteroidota; class Bacteroidia; order Cytophagales; family Spirosomataceae; genus Arcicella. The sequence goes on from JACMRQ010000441.1 coordinate 70,718, forward strand.
TAATGCCCAGCTTAATAAATGTAATTTTAGCAAGCTAGATTTATTACCAATACAAGTAATTGATAATATCATAACAATCTGTGCAATCTTGTAAACAGGTCTATAATCAACAGGAATTGAAATAGGCTTTTTAGAAAATTTTATATTTTTTATTTCAAAATCACTCATTTACTCAAAGTTTATTGGACATCTTAAAATCCAGTCTGCTAATACTTGATTTGTTAGATTCATTATCATCTCTTGCTCTAATTTAGGAAAAGTTGCATTCAACTTCTCTTCAACTAAACTTTTAAAACTAAAATATAATGCATTTTTGTCTTGAACTGGAAACATACATTTTTCTACAACTTCATTCTCAACCAAACTGACAATAGATAAAAACTTTTCGTACTCTGTTGGATATTCATTCTGCCACATTCTCAAGAGAATATTACCTCCCAAAAAAGAAGCTATAGTCTTTTCGGTCAAATCATCAACACGCTTGTCAACATTAAGAGCATTTTCATCAAACCTCAATGTGTGTTTTCTTTGGGCATTCTCTACCAAGTTTATTTCTTTACCTTTCCACTTCAATTTGTCGGTATCTGTAATCGGTGTATCTGGAGATAAATTTATTTTTTGATTTGTAGAATCGATTGCAAGATTTAAATGCGGATGCAAAAAACTAATGTCTTCAAAAATAACCTCAAAGTTATCATTATCAATAATTGATAAACCCCAAGCCTTAACTTCATCTCGTTTTGAAGTACAATGGGCGACAATTTCATTTTTTCCATATATTGGAGTAACAAAATACCATTTATTTATTTTAGTATCGCCCAAGAAACCTTTCAGCTGACTTTCATACGTTTTTAATTTCTTTAGGTCAGTTGTAATTTTGTTCCTATGCTTTTCATATAATTCAGCGTTTGAATACGATTCATCTGGGCAATAACATTGAAAGACCTTTCCACTTCTTGTAAATCCTTCGATACCATAATCCCCAGGAGTAGCTTTAACTTCCTGATAACCTTCTTCTCTAAAATTTTGTTTAAAGCAGATTTGACTTATGGACTCCCATTTATCTCCGTCAAAAGTGCCATATTCTGTTTTTATCATTTACAGCTATTTAGGGGCTAAATTTAGTTAATTTTTAACATAATTTTGCTGTTTTTTTAATTTACAATTACTGAATTATCAATTATTGCAATTACATTCAAAATAATCACAAAAATAAAAACCCTTTCCACAATGGAAAGGGTTTAACTACTATTCTGAAATAAAATTTTATTGCTTAAATAGCTTGGCAATTTTAGTTCCCTGTCGCGTTTTCACTTCTATCATATACATTCCATTTGGCAATTCTTGAATATTGATTTGGTCGTTATCATTATTGCCTTTTTGAGATTTCAACAAACGACCGTGCATATCATACACATTGATTTGGTTGATAGTTTCATTTGGAGTCGCAACATTTACTATGCTGGTTGTTGGATTCGGGTAAATTTTGATATTCTTTTTTTCCACTTCTTCAATACTCAAATTACTACAGATATCATTTGGAATTGTATATGTAGTACCGCCAAAGCGTTGATTTTACAAAACCCAATCTGTACCATTGAATTTAAACCAAAGTTGCATTGCTATTTGTGCTGTGCCACCAGTTGCAAAATCAACACCTGCCATGACTGAAGTTTAAGCCAAAAGTCATCAGGTATAGGAGTATTGTCACTCATAGTTTTAGGGACAATATATTTTGCATATAACAGATCGGGTAAACTGTTACTATCTTCAACCGAATCTGCCTGTGCTGAAATTTCAGTGATATTTATTGGAAAAATTAAAGTTATTGTAGCAGGGCTACCATAATAAGTAAACAATCCATTGAATTGTCTTGCTAAATTAAAGCTGTGTCCGCAGACAATCCGCATGAGCGTTATCTGCAACTGGCTCAACGAGAAAAAATATCCATTGGAAAAGGTACAGGAACTGGCAGGACATAAGTGGCCAGGAACGACTGAAAAATATGAAAAATCAAATTCTGAAGAGCAAAGGGAACTGATAAACAGGTTTTTTCCCGCTATTTAAAAAAATTAAACCAATTCTTATGATAACGATTCTAAATTGACTTTTTTGAAAATCAGTACTTTTGAACTATCTTTGCAGTAAATTCTTTTTGTTTGAGTACTAACAAATCTACCAACATATTATGAAGTGGTTATTAAGATTTGATAAAAGTATTATTAGAATTATAATTAATAAAAAATGATAAATTACATCCACATAGAAGGTTACAAATCTATAAAAGAGACCAGTCTCGAATTAGATTCTATTAATGTATTGATAGGTTCTAATGGTGTAGGAAAATCAAATTTTATATCTTTTTTCAAAATGGTAAATAATATTTATGAGCAGAGACTTGAGAATTATTCCATGAGAAGAGGTGCAGAAAGTCTTTTGCATTTTGGAAGTAAAAATACTAATGAAATTAAATCGACGATAAAATTTGATAATACCAATGCCTACATTTTTTCATTGCAACCTACAAATACTAATGGGTTAATTCTAGCGTATGAAAAAGGTTCTTTTAATAGCGAAAAAGGTTCTGAGTTTAGCTATAAAGATACTTGGTTTTCTAAACCCATTAGTAATAATTCCAAAGAAAGTCAGCTAAGAGATACTACTGGAGGAATTGCTAGATGGATAAATTCATATTTAGATAGCTTTAAGATATACCACTTTCACGACACGAGTGATTCTTCCCCTCTTAGAACTCCAGCAACTTTGAACGACAATGTAATTCTAAAAGAAGACGGAGGAAATTTAGCTTCATTCCTGTATCTATTACAAGAGAAGCATAATAAGCATTTTAAAAGGATTGAGTATGTTATTAAATCGGTAGCTCCTTACTTTGAAAGATTTCAATTGCAACCCGATAGGCTAAATGAAGAAAGAATTAATTTAGAATGGACAGAAGTTAATCATCCTGATGTTTTATTTAATGCTTCACATTTCTCTGATGGAACATTGCGTTTTATTGCTTTGGCTACTTTGTTAATGCAGCCAGATATGCCGGAAATAATAATTATTGACGAACCTGAATTGGGCTTGCATCCAGTTGCAATAAATATTCTTGCAGGATTAATAAAAAAAGCATCTGCTAAAAGTCAAATTATTATATCAACACAATCAGTAAATTTGGTAGGAAATTTTGACCCTGAGAATATAATTACTGTTGACCGCATTGATGGACAGTCGGTTTTTAATAGATTAGAAAAGGAAAATTTAGAAGGGTGGTTATCTGATTTCACATTGGGAGATCTTTGGCTGAAAAACATAATTAAAGGACAGCCATATTAAGATGAAAAGAGTACATATTATAGTTGAAGGACAAACGGAAGTTAAAGTCTTTTATTCGATCTTAGTGCCATACATACAATCTAAAGTTGAGAATGTATATATCGAAATTACACCTATCAAGCATTCTGGAGGCGGTATTGTTAAATACTCGAAATTACTTCCGGAGCTTAGGAACCATCTTGCTGATAAAGAAAAAATTGTTACTACTTTCTTTGACTATTATGGTCTTTTAGAAAAACATAATTATCCAAAATATAAAGAGGCAAAAATATACCAACCAAATTCAAAAGTTGGTGTAGTAATAATGGAAGACGGACTCAAAGAGGATTTAGCCCTGAAAGGAATTAGTACTAAAAACTTTATACCTTATATTCAGTTACATGAATTTGAGGCGTTGCTTTTCTCTTCAGATGAAGGTTTTGATTTTCAATATGACAACGAAAGAATACTCCGGGATTTAAAAGCAATTTCTCCCCGCTATCAAACCCCAGAGGATATTAATGACAGTCCAGTCACTGCGCCATCTAAAAGAATAATTGCAATTTTGGACAGGCAAGGTGAAAAATATGAAAAAGTTATCGATGGAGATGCTATTTCAATTATGGTTGGCATTGAAGCTATGTTAGAGAAGTGTCCAAGATTTAGGGCATGGGTAGAAATGCTTATTGAAAAAATCTCAGAATAATTAAAAGTTAATAAAAATTACAATCACAAAAAAAGCCCTCAAATCGAGGGCTTTTTTTGTGATTGTCTAAGTTGAAAACAAAACCGACAATAATTAACATTTACAGCTTTTTAACTACTTTCGTAGTCAAGGAGATAATGTTGATAGGACGTTCTGGTCATGCGAGGAGTTTCGCAATGGCGTGTAAGTATAAATACAATGGGAAAGAATTGCAAGATGAGGTGGGGCTTAACTTGTATGATTATGGTGCGAGGAATTATGACCCTGCAATTGGTAGATGGATGAACATTGACCCATTAGCAGAGCAAACCAGACGATGGTCGCCATATACTTACGCAATGGACAATCCCTTATATTTTACTGACCCTGATGGAATGTCAGCAAGCCCAATTTATGATTCTAATGGAAGTTTTATGGGAACTGATGACCAAGGGTTTAAAGGAGAGGTTATTTTTATGGATAGGACGAACTTTGACCAGGAAAACCTATGCAGAATGGTTATATAGAGCGATTTAACAGATTCTATCGAGAAGATATACTAGATGCCTATTATTTTAATGATTTACACCAGTTGAGGATCTTAAGCGAAAATTGGAGACCATCCGCATGACTCTTTAGGGAAGGAGTCACCTAAAGAATTTATGCCCAGATTTGATGATTATTTATCGAATTTAGAGGTGTCCTAAAAAGGAAAAGGCTACACATTATTAGTGGTAACAAATTAAGTTTTTTCACATTAAATATTTTTTAGGTTAAATCTTTTCAAAAGTAATATTAAAGATATAAAAATTGCTATTAAATTCAGTTTACGAAATTTCGTCTGCTTCAAGTAAATGGAACAATTTCCGAGTAAAAAATAGATGATGGAATGAGTTTTACTGGCGAAACAGATTTTTTATAATGGGCAATCAAGCGGTCTCCCTCCTTATTCGCCTTTGTTCCGCCACGCTGCTCCAGTCAGTCGTTCCTCCTTCCATTGCGTAATCCACTCAAAAAAGCAAATACAAAAAGCTTGAAAATAAAGCACTTTGCATTTGCCTTTTTTCGTCGTGCGCTTCACACGGCTCATTGCGTCGCTCGTCGCAGCTTTGCATCCACAACACCGCATCACTGCGCAAGCTACGTCATGCCGTGTTTATGTCTGCCGCCGCTGGTTAATCGGGCGGTTGCCACCTCGCCCCGCCGTCAGAGTTGGCTCCACTGCGCTATGCCCTAAATCAAGGAAAGCCCGCAAAAGCGGGCAGCAGTATATTTTTTCACTGCCGTTACACGCTCGCAGTCCTGCTCTCCACTGCGCAGGCTTCGCTACATTCCCGTCCTGCGGCGGCGGTTCAATTGCCGCAACACCGCCACGTCGCTCCTCACAAAAAGAAAATTCCGCAAGCTACTTTTTCTTTTTGCTGCGGTGCTTGGGGGTGTTTGATTGCCCCACAACATTCGATGACACCAAACGAAAACCAACCCACCAAAAAAAAAATAAAAGAAAAGGAAGGTAAGCTGCGGTTTCATAACGAGTGTTTCGAGCCCTTCGGGTTTTAAAAAAAATCTCCACCCTTAAAGTCCTCCCCAGTCGCCCGTCGAAGGGTCGGGTAGTATTTTTTCTAAAAAAACCGCCCTTATATGAAAGCCTCCGCTTTAATGACAACTTTCTTTTTTTTCTTTTTTCTTTTAAAAAAATTTTAGTGTGCAGCCCTGCGGAGCGGGGCGTACCCTATCAGATTACAAACCAATTTAAATTCAAAGCCATGCCAAACTACAGAATCAAAACCCGAAAAATAGACACCATCTACCCAGGAGCCAAAATCTACATTCTCAACAAAGGGCTAAACAGCGGAAAACCTTAAAAAGACCCCTTTACAAATAGCTTTGTTATACTATTTCCAAGCCAAGAAGAGGCCGAAACAGTTTATTGGCTGGCCTACAGCCTTTGGAAATCAAAATACTGGCATCAACATCTTATTGGATCCGTCATTCCTTTTATACGACTGCGCGATTTCCAAAAAGAATTTGATGTCAAAGTAGGAGAAATGCTAGCCGATTTCCAACTGCATCAAAAACAAGTAAAAGCACTAAGGTTGTTAGAAGAAAAAGAAGCACAATTTCATCAAAATTTGGCTCTTATTAATGACATGAGAAGAGTCATTTTGCATCGGTATTGCAAGTAATAAAATCATTTTTTTTCTAAATTCGCAGGTACACATACAAAAACAGTTGGCAGCAATGCGGGCAAATGCCTAGTAAAAATTACACGTCTAAAAGTAAAATTTATAAAATAATTCTTACTAGCGTAATTTAAAAAGGAATAAATCAAACAGCTCTTTTAGCAATTAATTCTATAAATTTTGAAACCAATACGTTTTCAGCGATCTTAATACATAGCACACCATTTTCGACTAAATATTGATTATTTTGCTGGATGTAGTAATGTGTTACCCACAAGTTTTTGAAATGCATCAACCTATAAGATGACACAAATAGAAGCATTACAATCAATAATTTAATATTAAAATAATTTAACATATTAATTAAAAAATATATCTTTAAAACTCTAAACAAAACAAAACAATTATGAAAAATCTAATTATTATTTGCTCACTTATTATGTTATTTCCAATCTTTGGTTGGTCGCAAAGTCAAAACGCAAACGACGCCAATAAAAATCTTGAATTTGCGCGGAAAGAAAAGGTTGTCGCAAATTTGAAAAACTTGTATGATGATAAGCTAATATATTTGACCGATATAAAAAAATTTAACTTACCAGAAAATCTAATACTAACAACAGCAACATCAAATTTTACTGAAACCGAATTAATCACAGAATTTCAAATATTATTTAACCCTGAAAATTTTAAATGTGGTTATGATGAAAAATTAAAAAAGAAGCTGAAAAAATTAAAAAATGATTCCGGTCAAGAAGGATTTGTGCCAAGTATTATAACGCAGAAGATTGAAAATCAAAAAGTTTATAAATTAAGTAATCAAGGTAGCAACATTTTAGTTAATAGTTTTAAATATGGAGTAAAGGGAAAATCGTCTGATTTAATATATGCTAGTTATTCGCCTACATCATTAAACTTTAATGAAGAAGACTATTTAGAAAAAGCTCCTAAAGGCTACAGTAATTTTTTCTATAGTTTGGATTGTTCTGGGTACTTATCTACTGCTCTTGCTGCATCTGGCGGAATTGATAGCGCATCTTTGAAAACAGCAGCATCAAGTTCGTCAAATTCAAATAATTCTTTAATAGTTATAGCAGGAGTGATTAATTCACCTCTTTATCAAGCTTATCAAGCCCGAGGAGTATTTGCTAGTTCAAGCAAAGAATCATTGTCCTTACGAAAGGAAGTTTTGGTGCAAATAATTTCTTCAATACCAAATACCGATAGATTAGACGATACTTTAATCTTTTTAGATAGTAATTTTAAAGTTGTGTTAACATCAAATTCTGGCAAATCAAGCTTTAATGGAGAGGCTTCATTGAGTGCTAATGGCAATTTTGGTTTTGGATTTGGAAATGTGTCAGCAAATGGTTCAGCTACGGGAAAAATAAATAGAAGTAGTGAATTTTCAGATTACAATACTTATCTATTAGAAAGAAACGTGAATCAAAAACCTGATAAAATAACTGTATTGGATATGAAAAATATTATTTCAACAATTGAGAAAGAAATAGTAAAGCTGAACAATCCATAATAGAACGTAGGTGTTATAATAACAAACCTGCAGGTAACAGTCAATTAATAGAGTAGATAGAAACTAAACAATTCAAACAAATTACCCTAAATGCAAAAAACTAATATATATAAAAGTTCTAAAACTTTGAGGTTCATAACTATAATTTTCTCTGTATTTCAATTTTCATTTTCTTATAGTCAAGTTTATGATGGTCAAATTATAAGTAAATCAAACGATACAACAACCGTAAAAATATTGATTAAAGGAGATATGATTTTTAAAAACAATAAAATACTTTCATTACAAAAAAAAGTTACCGTATTAACCAACACTACAGAAAAGGACTACTTCCCAAAAGATTTAAAATCTTTTAAAATTCGAATGAATGATAAGGTCAAAGTTTACGACAATGTTAATGATCTAGAATTTGCTGAAAGAATGTACGCAAACAAACTAAAACTATACTATAAACTAGTATGGCAAGAAACTAAAATAAGTCCATATTTTATAATTTTCAGAGTTTTTATGGTACTAAAACCAAACGGAGAAATTAAAAATATTATCCCGAATGGGTTAAGCAGATTGATAACGCAAGATGAAATGTTAGCTAAGTTTACAGATTGCAAAATATCTTTAGACAAAATAAAAAATGACGAAATGAAAATTAGAAATGAAGAGAAATTAGTTGAATTTATTGCAGATTACGAGAAAAATTGTTTCGAATAATTCATTTGTTTTAGCACAAATATCTGATCCGATAATAGCTGTCAAAAACCATCGCTAAGAATTCAAGAGAAACTGCGTTTCCCAAGCCGCAACTAAAGCCTAAACTCGAAAAGTTGACTTACAAAATAAAAAAAGCCTAGTTTCGCAACTAGGCTTTCCCATTCAACTCCAAAGTCACCACAACAAGAGTCAAACTATTTTTTGTGCTTCTTTAGTACCAATTTAAGTACCCAAGATATTAGAAAACTGACAACGGCACCAACCGCTGCCAACACTACAGTTTTTAAAACATCCGCCGAATGAATATTCGGAACAATACTCAAAAAAGTACCGCCTGCAGTTCCCATCAATAGGGGGTTACTTGCCGACATGAATTTCTGATTCAGTAGTGGTCAATTGGCTCACTGCAGACAATACACCGCCAGCCACCACCAAATATCCACCAGCGGCACTAATCACAATGGGCAAGGCAACAGGCGCCGCCATAATGGTTCCGCCAACAGTCGCCAATACCAACCCAATATTTCGAAGCACTTTAAAAAATTTCGGAGTGGGAGCTTTCGCTCGTTTTACGATATTCATAATTAATTTTTTAGATGTTAAACACGCGGTAGCCTAATTAGGATCTAGGATAAGAATTACCCCCTATTAAAATTACATCTGGAGTAACTTCAATTACACTTCTTGGAGGTAGGCTACCACTACCTCCAATCGTCAAAAGCCTTGGTGGAACTTGGTTGACGCCAAATTCTGACAAACTTCTAGGTGCAGTTTGATATCCTCCAATATCAAGGCTGCTTCTTTCATGCCCTGCTGCACCTCCTTCAATGCAAAGTCTACGGTTCTCAATTTCAGAATTGTAGCCCATTTCCATCAGCGGATCTTCAGTATCCACCAGCGTCGCAGCATTTACTACTTCAGTTTCTGAAACTACTTCGCTTTTATCCGTTGAAATAGTTTTGGTTTGGTTTTCACAACTAGTAACGGAAAAGCCAACTAACAGAACCAGCATCAAAACCGAGATGCTTTTTAAAAAAGTTGAGGTTTGAGCCGCGGCTCTAAAAATATTTTTCATGATCATTTAAATTTAAGATTGAACAATTAATTTTACTTTTTCTGTGCTATTTAAAGCACGGTAAACCAAGCGTTTCAGCTTAGTAAATGCCTTTCGAGATTGAAGCCCTAAACCAGGGCCGCCACATTTCGTAACAGGCGCTATACAACCGTTTAATTCTCTCAAGGCATTATTGGCAGGATGAAATAGAATCAGTTTTCTATTTTTTACATCAATTACTTCCAAATGCCACTGAAATTTTTGGCTGTACCTCTTATTTAAAAAATATTCCCCCTCCGGAATGCAGGAAACCCTTCTCTCGTTTCCTTTCCAAGGCAATTCAATTGTCCAGCAAATGAATTTCCCTTCACATTCGAGTCTTCCGTTGGTTCCGTCGGGAAAATAAGTTCTTGACAGTATCAAAACCACCTTACAATCCGCTAACCTTCACCAACGCCAATGGGTTAAACGCGCCATTTTTCAAAGAATACATTTGTCCATTCACTTGTTGGTAAAACTCAATGCCCAAAGCCAAAAACAAAGGTTTGGTACTCGCTGGTGTTACGGCGTTCACTTGGCTAATTGCTACCGTCGGGGTACTATCCCATGGCAAAATCGCAGTTTCAGAAGTCGAAACCACAAAGGTCTCCGCTTCAAAATCCACCTCAGCTCCTGCCGAAACGATTTTAAAATGCGTCGTTCCCGATGGTGCTGCAATCATGTTCAACGGAATAAAGGATGCCAAATCAACGGTAATATTACCGGTAGGCCGATCTATTGCTCCAACAAAAGGAGCATACAAACTAGTACCCAGTTTACCTCTAATGTTGAATTCAAATCCTAAAAGCAATTCTGCTTCCCCATCAATAACGTTCCGCAAACCCCTCTCATTGATCAAATCAGCTTGAATCACTTTCACCATTTGCTGAGTCAATCGAGATACCATTCTACCATCAGCAGAATTAATAAGCACACCTCTCAAAGCAGTACGAAGCATTTTGCCTGCTTTCCCAGCTCTACCAAACTCAGAACCATTCTCACGCGTTCTCTGAAACGCCGGATCACTTTTGATTCGGCTAGCATCAACGCCACCCTTCTCACGAGCCAAGTGCCCGTCTTGAGAAGTTTTGTAAAAGGTAATATCCCCGATAGTCCCTTTCAATTTAATTATGCCTTTCTGTCTTGCCATAATTTCTAAACTTTTGATTAATACTCATTTTCACAATTCACTTTCATTTCGATAATCGTTGCAACTAAATCCCGAATGATTAAGCCAAGTTTCAGACAGAAAAACCACAAAAAAAAGAATACCAATAAATAACCAACTATAATCGATTATAATCAGCTATTTTAGTCCCTAGGGTTTACAAAAAATTATATAGATTTGCTTTACGGTTGAGGTTAGTCAAAGCCATAGCAAAGGCATAGATAAAGTATCAAATAGTACAAAAGTGATAACAAGCAACACAAGAGTATGCATGTATCCAAAAGATGTACAACGTATTATGGGGAAGACTTATACGCAAGCTAGATTGTATCTGATTAAGATAAAGAAGCATCTTAACAAACAAGATCACCAGTTCGTTTCAGTAAAAGAATTTAGCGACTATTCTGGCCTGCCATTAGAAGAAGTTGAACGTTGTATAATAGGATAAAAAAATAAAGAAAAGTTCTTTAAAAGGCTAATATGGAAGATTATAACATGTCTATTTACATGTCTATTTACATGTCTAAATATTAGTATTAATAGTTTTCTAAATCAAACAAATACTTGTAAATTTATGCCTTAAGATTTAGCATTATTTAATATTATTTAAAAGGTAGCTAATCGGTTAGTTTAATAAACAGCTTAATTTAATACCTTGAAAATATTGATAATTTTGAGTGGGTTCGATTCTCCCCGACTCCAC
>JACMRQ010000442.1 GCA_014376355.1 Arcicella sp.
AAGTAAATCGCAAATGAAGACGAAAACTAAGACCTCAGAGGAGCAAACTACATACAGTTTAAATTGGAACGCCGACCGACTCATATCTGAGAACGAATTACTCAAAAAAGAGAACCTTCGATTACAGTCTGGACGGGAGTACACAACCCCTTAAATGACAGACTTTTAACTATGATTTGATGCTCTGGTATCATTTTGAGTACCAAAAATAAGAGAAAATTCTGGTAATTCGTTTATTTTTTTATTGAAAATATTATTCATGATACTGACTTAAAATTGTCATACATAACTCCCATCATTCCACCTTCCTAATCACGCCAACCTCACTCCCAAATAAATCTAATACTTGATTCATCTTATCAAGTCTTAACGTTGGTTTATTTTGCTCTAAATCTCGGACGAATCTTAGCCCAACTCCTGCTTTTTGTGCAAGAATTATTTGAGTTAATCCTAAATTCTTTCTTTTTGCCTTAACAAATGCTGCTATTTTCATATCATTGAAATTTATACCCGAAAAGGTATGATTATCGGGTATTTATTATTTTTATACCCTTTCGGGTATAAAAATAATACTATTTAGTCTCATAAATTATTCAATCTGGCCTTCAATTCTTTCACACGCTCTATCAGTTCCGAAAACGATAAACTTTCCCCATAAATCATATACTGTTGCATTACCATATAATCATTCTCCCATTTATCAATAATTCCTGCGGGTGGAATTGGGTCAATTTTCTGAGGACTATGATTGTCATAATCAACGCCTCGAATAGATGTATATAATTTTCGATGGTTAACGATGTCTTGATAGAGTTTTGAATCTGTTAAGGCTTTTTGGGCAAACTCCGTATCCATCAATTTTTCAAGGTCGTATAAATGTCTGGTCAGTCTGTCAACTCTGATTTTGTCAAGCGGCTTTTGGAACTCTTCGTGAAGAAGAAAAACCTTTTCTAAAAATGTCCTTTCTGGATTTACCGTTGGGATATTAATCAATGAATCTGCAAAAACTGTATTTGGATTATGCTCCCCTACGTATGAATTAAATGACCGAACTGAAAAAGGCTCTCTCAACGACCTGCTCCCTACTTCAACAATTACTTTTGGTCTGATGTAACCAAGTTTATCAAACACGCTGGGATAATAAATTTCAATAATCCGAGGGTCTTGATCGCTTTCGGTAGTTTCGGCAATTTTAATTTCTAAGTCAGATATTCCTACATCCTCAAATTTAGCTATTAGCGTTGGATAGAATTCCTCTGTGATATACTTAAAAGATGCTTTACGAAGTTTCTTGATTTGTTGATTACTCAATTCACCCTCGAACCCTAAAAATTTTCTATCTAAAGCTAAGTCAATGTCTTCTGAAAAGCGTTCAATCAAACCCCATGCCTTACTCAGAGAAGTTCCTCCTTTGAAAACTAAACTATCGGCACAATCCATTTCAAAGATTAACCGCAGCGTTTGCACAACCCACCAATCTTTTTCGATTGCATCGGTAGGAAGTTTAGTTTCCTTATTAATTGCTGAGAGTATATTTCTTTTACTATTCTCTGGTAATATTGCCCACAATTGTAGCTCTTTGTTCATTAATTGGTTGGTTTAGAATGGATTGCATTATTGCTCTTATCCACGATGGAGCAAGGCGTATATCATGTGCCAATTTGGTAGGTTTTTCTTTTTTTAGCAATTCTTGTATTTTAATAATCTCATCTTCTCTTATATTTTCCTTCCCAATAGTCCGCAATGCTTGAATCACCAATCCGCTAATTTCACCAACTGTTGCTACATTTTTGGGCGAAACTCGCTTAAATACGATACTTCTGTTGTCAATGTTTACTTTGCGAGCTGAACCATCAGTTAAGTAAATAATATTCATCGGTACTTGTGTAGAAAGCCCCAATCGGTTGAGTGCATACACACCCGTAGGAACTATCCTTGCTCCATCACGTTTTGCAATTGCCTCGGCAATCGTCTCTATATTTGGGGGTACTTTACCAATATAAGGATCAATTTCTAGGCGAACATACATCCCCGCAGCTACTCTTTCTAAGTCTTGACTTTTAACCAATCTTTCCAATGCTTTTCTTATGGCATTAGGTGAACCAATATTAATAAAATTTTCAGCAAAAAAAAGCGTACCCTTCTTAGCTTTTTTAACTTTGTTAAGTATTTGATTTTCAATATTTAAAATCATATTTTTAATAATTTTCGTCACAAATTTAGTAAATATATATGACAAAAAAATAAATTAGTTGATTGAAAAAATGCAACAAATTTAGGGAAAATTTGTTGCAAAACGAGTTATTATTTGTCGCAAATGTTGTTAATATTTATAACAAAATGAGAAAAAAAATAGGTCAAAGAATTACGTTCTATGACCTGTCTATTTTCTCTTTCAATTTCCTTATTTACACTTTCAAATAAGAATACCCCAACAGTTTCAATTTATTAAAATACAAATCACTGTAAATCTTCTTAGTTTCCTCCGAAAGAAAAGAATGAGCTATCATCTGGCGTGTTTGTGAGTAATCTTGCTGAAAAAAGAGGAGAATATTCTTTGCTCGTTTTGGAGTAATTCCAATTTTTATTGCAAAATCAAGAAAATCGTCATAAGCATAAAAGGCATTTGCTTGGTAGGATTCTGTTTCGTAATCGTTGGAAAATAGACCATCCTCCGTTGCCATATCAAAATCGCTAACGTGCAAACGAGTGCAAAGCAAATCGTATGCTGGCGAAAGAATCATATCACCATTGAGGGTTTCGATGAGAGAAAAGTTTTTCAAATGGGCATCGCCATTCGAGAATAAATAATTAAAAAGCACCAAACGAAAAAATTTTTCGATTTCAACTGAATAAGCAACTACGTATTTTTTAATGAGAGCTGCCATATCTTCATAACTACCTTCATATTTAAGTGAACTACCGCCTTTCAGACTCGATATTCCTGCTAAGGTAGCGAAATCTTCAACAACCAATTTCTGGCTATTCTTTTGGTAATCAAATCGTTTCGTTAAATAAGCAGCACTACTGTCTGGAAAGAAAATTAAGGAGTTTTCAGAGGTCTCAATTTTATAAATTTGTTTGGCCAATTGCATCGTAAGATGCTCATTGGCGGGTATTTCATCAACTGCCGTAAAACGACTGTTAGGAATGGGTTTCAGAATATACTGCCCGTGTTCATTGGCTTTAATGAGTCTTAACACATTCTTTTCCAAAAGAAGAGATACCTTTTCTTGAACCCCTGAGATGGAAATACGTTGTACTTCGGAGATACTTTTAGCGGAATAATCTAAGGAAAAAGGTAGGATATGATTAACCACTTTACCACCAAAAAGCCTTTTTAAAGCCAATGGACTAAAAGTGTCAAAACCTTCTTTGAGGGTTGATGGACAATATTTCAAGGTAAAATCAGTCATTGAGTGGTGTAATGGTTATTGCTCCAATCGTATCGTATTGAGCGGTGGCAAGTAATAAGCCAAAAAAATCGTTTTCATCAATTCGTAAGACCCGACAAAGCATTTCTTTATTTGTACCTTCGGGGAGCATATTGAAAAATACAGGAAAAAGAGAAGAATGATAATAGGTTTGTTGAGTTTTGGGGAAAGTAAGGCTAATTGCTTTTTGTGTAGGGTTATGAAAATAAACATCATCGTATCTAAAAACAAAACCATTCTTGTTTTCTTCTAATATGCCCGCTGGAATTCCCTTAAAGTTTACGATTGCCTTTCTCATAATTTCACATTTAGTTGAAGTTCCATTCCTAATACACTTGCGATTTTAAGCAAAGTCTCAAAAGAAGGATTACCTTCGCCACGTTCAATCAAAATAATGGTACGAAGAGCCACACCCGATATTTCAGCTAAATCTTCCTGCCGAACTTTCAGAATTTTTCTTCTTTCTTTGATGAGTTTACTCAATATTTCCTTATTCATTTGTGCATTATATTGCGTTTATTGATATAAATATAAAATAAATACTTTATAAAAACAAAAAAGTGCATTAAAATACACTTTTAATACACAAGATAGATTTTTGGAATTAATTTTCTATTTTTCTAATAACTCCTACTTCATTGCTAAATAAATCCAATACTTAATTCACCTTATCAAGTATTAAAGTAGGCTTTCGCTGCTCCAAATCTCGGAAAAACCTTAGCCCAACTCCTACTTTTTCTGTGTATATTCCGATTAATGAGGTTCTTCGTTAGGTTTGGTGAAAGGTTAATTCTCCGATAAAATCATAGATGCTTAAATTCATGTATTTCCCTTTTATTTATAAATTAATAGATATTTTCTGAAAAGGTATTTTCTAAAATGCCTATCGTAAATACTTTTCACCAAAATTGACGAAGAACTATCTTAAATGCAATACTCATTTAGTGATAATCCCGAATTAACCAATTAAATTGATCTCAATTAACCCATATTAATTTGAGATTTATTTAAGAAAAACCACCTTTAAAATCCATCAAACTCGCACAATACTATCCAACTTCCCATAACTAAAACGTGCCTTGAATTCACAAGTTTGATAGGAATTCTTATTGGGTTTATAGATGTGAGCGTGAAAGAAAATATCTTTATGTACGTCTTCTAATCTTTCATAACCCAGTATTTTCTTACGTATTTCCTTGGCTATACTTTCCCATTCCCAATCAATTAATTCTAAGAATCCATCGTCGGTGATTCTGTAATCTTGCCTTCCACTATCCAAATCATTTGTTTGGAATTCTGCATTTTGAAGTAATATTTTTTCTTTATCGGTGACGGGCAACATCTCTAAGTTTACAAATATTTTATCGTATAAGCCCATAGCTTTAATCAGAATTTTGATATAAAAAGAAAATTAAAGGTGCTTTGCTTAATTCATTTTGAGGCTCTGGCATTGAATCTATCTCAAAATCGTAGCATTTTTTGAGTGATTTAATTGCTTATTCGGTACATTCAAAACAGACAAGCCCTTCACTTATTTCCCAAGATTTGTTTACTTTTAGGTTTTTAATAAGTCTTTCAAAATCCGCAAAATACTCTTCCTGAGAATTCCAACCATCAGAGTATTTTAGGGTCGTATTCATTAGGTAAATAGGATGATGCAAATTCCATATCTTGTTTAATTTTTGATCTTTCTCTTAATTTTATTTCTCACTGAATCTATTCCAATTAATCTCTTGATAATCAACATTTTACCAAATTCAAAAAATGCCACGAATTCAAAATATTCATTATTCTCCTCAGTGTATGTATAGAAACGAATTGAATCAGTGATTTTTACGATGACCCAATTTTCCTCTGGAGGCACTTTTTCTACTGTTTGTACCTTACCCCAAGAACAATTATTTAATTCCCACCACAGCATATCCCAGTCGGTTTCTAATACGCCTTCGTCAGTGATTCTATATTGTTGTAAAGATTCACCTAATGATTTCGTTTAGTAGTGTTGTTCTTCCAAACGTTTTCTGTCTTTTTCTGTTACTGGCAACATGGCGGCATTTATCGTAATGGTATCATACATTCCCATTGTTAAGATTTGGTTTAAATTATTTAAAATCAACATCTACTCGAATTATCAATAGTAAAAGAGTTTTGAATTTTGAACCTTAAAAGTTGAATGCAAAAACTGAATTTTGAATCTTGATTAATCACATTCAGCGTTTTTACAAATTTTCAATATCAGTGTCCTTTTCAATTTACCTTAGTTTTACAGACTAATACCATAATGGTACGAGCAATTGACGCTTCTTTCGATGTTGAATATCTTTATATCTCGGTCAAAACGTTGAATTCATCCAATTCATCTTGTAGTACCTCGATACGTGTTTCTAATTCTACTACTAAACCATCTCTTTGATTGACTTTAAGCACTGACTCGTAGCCTTGTAGCGTTTCATCGTAGCGGCTATCTCTGGATAAACCATCTTTAATTTCAAGTTTTTTATAGAACTGTGCAAGTCCTTTCAGTTCACTCAATTCAAAGATTTTTGAGTAAATCACGGTATTTGCCTGTGCGAGTCGAGTCTTTAATGATACCAGTTCTTGCACCTTAGCCATGAGTTGTGCTTGTGTTTCTGTGACATCATAAGGGCGTGGATTACCCGTTAAGACTGAATTGTATTCCTCAATCCTTTCTCGAAGCATTTTCAATTCTGCCACGATTTTGTTTTTGTGTTTAAGTGCTTTGGCAATTTTCATGTTGAACTAATTTTATCTGTGAAGAAGTAAAATAGAAAACCCGAACTTTTCGGGTTCGGGTTGTATAATCATTTGATGAATTCTATTGGAATCAGCAAAGGTCAAACCACATCCGAATGTCTCTGAACTGTTTAGGACAGAATTTACAATCGGAAATATGGTTGCGTTGAATTTGCATCGTTATTATTTTTATAAAGGTAGTGTTTTTCTGAAAGGCTAATCAAGAGAAGCCTAATATTTATTTTAATAGTCTTGAAATCAGTAGGTTAATTTAGGGTTTACGATTTGGATAAGTGTATGATTAATGTTGAATTAGTCGGGGTTAATTTATGATTAATTAGTTCAAAAACAGAATATACTGAATATTCCAATGAAATTGGTTCTTCGTCAATTTTGGTGAAAAGTATTTGCTATAGCAATTTTAGAAAATACCTTTTCAGAAAATATGTATTAATTTATAAATATAAGGGAAATACAGGGATTTAAGCATCTATGATTTTATCGGATAAAATTAATCTTTCTCCAAAATTGACGAATAACCTTGTTGACTATAATAAACAAAGCTTTCACGATAAAACCATTACAAACACTTTTTAATCGTTTTTATAAACTCTGCGGTTACTTTTTTTACTTCAAGGTATCTCTCTGATTTATCATTAGTCGATTCTTTTAAATATAAATCTCTATTTATTTCAAGCATTATGGTCTGAACATTTTTATTTTTGTTATAATGCTCTAATGGAACTATTGAGCCTTTATATGGCCAATCAATTCCTAACGTGTATCCTGCATTTTCAAAAAATGATTTAGATACTTCAATCAATTGTTGCGGAGTATGAAAGGCATCAGTACCGATATTAAAATCAGGTCGTTTTGGATTTTTATCAAGGTCTCTTTTTAAGGGCTTACCAGGATATGAATGACAATCTACAATTAAAGCCTTCCCGAAAAGATTCAATTGAGTATCAACTGCTTTGCTAAGTTTATGGTGATGTTTCCAGTAAAAATTATTCAATATTTTTTCTCTTAATGCTGGCGTTACCTTCCTCATATCTTCTCCTTCATCATTTTTTTCGTAGAGAACACCCATTCCATATTGAGCCATTATTTCTTGAGAATCATCAGTGAACCTTTCGGGATCACAAAATATTCTTGAAAACTCTGCCTTTATCATTTCTTCATCATCGGAGGCAAAAAGGTCGTCAGTGTACCAATCGGTCAATTTAAGAATTTCACTCGCTAAAGAATTTGAGTCAACGGTATAGCCATCCACTAATGGAATATTAGTGGATGAATGTGGTACGTGAAGAATAATCTTATTTTTCATAGTATTGTCAATTTTCTTATAGATAGGTTGTTTGGCTTCCGTAAACCTACACCTCAAAACCACCACTGATAATAAAGCTTTGAAGCAAATTATGTATTTTAATATTTATCTTAAATGGCGGAATCGTTTGACCTTCCAACTTTTCAAAATACTCCTTCGCTTTGGTTTTATCGACTGTGTTTTTCAAGGCAGCAAAACGTCCGTAGTCATCTATATTTCCCTCATTTACGCCCGAATTCATCATATTCCTCAGCTTTACTTCATCTAATCCAAGGGCTTGATGAATTTGACGTATTTCGGCATTCTTAGCATTGAATTGATATTCTGTAATATATTCCCTAAAGGTTTTGTTATTTTCTATGGTCGCATTACCGCTTTGAACATCGTGTATAAATATATTAGCAAATTTTTGCTCTTCCTGAGTTAGCGAAGCAAAGGATTTGTGAAGCTCATCCAAAGTTAGCTGAATGTGGTCGCCATCGGTATCTTCTGCTTTCAACGTTTTAAGGTATTTTTCAAAACGAGAATTCATGTAATCAGCATCAATCTTTCCCGTATCTATTTCAGTTAAATAACTATCAATTTCAAAAGGAATATCCTCTAAACCGACCCCACCACCACCAGTAAATAATTCTTTATATCTCAATGCCAAAATCAGATAGATGTTTTCATCAAATTTCATAGTTACTACTGACTTTGATTTCCCTTCTCTAAATTTATATTCCGATTTGCCCCAAGTAAAACCCTGAATTTTGGCAGCTTCCAAGTAATCATTTAACTCCTTAAAAAGTTTGGCAAATTCTCCCCTTTCAGTAAGGTCATCGGGCAGTCTTTCAAAATTGTCAACGCCTGCATTCGTAAACAAATAACTGATTTCACCATAAATTTCATTTATCCTTAGTAAATTTTGTTCCAATCGTTGCACAAATAAACCAATGGGTCTATCGCCAGAATATAATTTAACCGCTTGCTCAATATTCCTCTCCATCGTGTGCGGATAGCGATAGTAACGAATTGTGCCAAAAGGTTTTTCATTTCCAAATAAGCGGTTTGTCCGTGAAAATGCTTGAATGATATTTTCAAATTTAAGCACTTTATCCATGTATAGCGTATTTATCCACTTGGAGTCAAAGCCTGTGAGCATTTGGTCAACGACAATCAATATATTTGTTCTACTAAATGAACGTATTTATCAGTTTGTTCTCTCTTACTATGTTGTAATTGGCTTTGTACTAATTTGTCATCACCTGATAACATATAAAGCGTAGTGCCAAAGGTATCTCTTGAAGCCTTAAAATACAAACCTCTATGTACCTTCGCCATTTCGGCAATAATTTTTAATCTTTCATTTACCTTGCTATTGTTCATGCCATGAAAGAGCCTTCTTTTATCATCGTTTGGCATATATTTTCTCGCAATTGCTTGAGGTTTACCATCAAACAATAAATATAATGGACGGCTTCCTAATTTGTCTGTTTTGATAGCTCTAAATTTTAATATCAAACCTTGCTTTGTTTCTGAAAATTTAGGTGGTCTTAAATCATAGCAATCAGAAAAACGAAGTCCTGTATAGCATCCAAACAGAAACATATCCCTTGCCATTTCTAATCTTACATAGTCTTTGATACTTTTATCAAAAACTAATGCTTCAACTCTTTCTCTTTCTTCGGGTAGCAAGAAGATAGTATCAGTTTCTTCTGTTGTTAAAGGATAACCTTTGTAAGGGTTTTTATTAATAGGAAACAACTCCTGCCTAATGGCTGAGTTTATGTACTTTCTGAACTGCCTATGATACTTCTCAATCGTATTGACTTTGAGATTTTTTACGTTTTTCAAAAATATTTCAAAATCTTGAAGTAGAGCATAGTTCAAATCTGAAAACTCAATCACTTCTCTAAACTCTGTTGATTTAGTAAGGCAGTTTGTCTGATTTGTTAAGGTTACTTTCTTTAACTGTGTTTCTTTGGAGAGTTGATTTCTGAAAAATTCGGTGAAGGATATTTTGACAGGCGCAGGCACTACTTCAACTTTTGGAGGATTGAGTAACAACTCAAAATCAGACAATCGAAACTTTTGATGTAAAGCTCTATACTCAACCTCAAATTTTTCTAACTCTGCTATGCGTTCTCTTAATAACTTTCCTGTGTAGGGTTCTTTGGTGGAATTGGTCTTGAAATCCCATTCTTTTGTAGTAAGATAGAGTTTTGTAGAAAAGTATCTTCTACCACCATCTAAATAGACTTGAATCTGGACTAAACCTTTACCCTTTTTTAGGATTTCATTTTTTCGGTCAAAGACCAAACTATACCTTGCTTTCATTTTGAATTGGTTTTTTTTTGCGTGAGCAACAAACCTACCATCTAAAAATGACAAAAAGCTGGTATCAAACGAGTAGCAAAAAATCTGTTATTATTTGCTAAAACATACTAAACGAATAAAATTTAAACCCTCTCAAAATGCTTTAAACCAAAAATAGCACTCAAATGAGTGCTATTTGCGGTCTGGACGGGACTCGAACCCGCGACCCCATGCGTGACAGGCATGTATTCTAACCAACTGAACTACCAAACCTTTTAATTTATCTCCTAAACGAACAATTCTTCATAAGAATCTCGTTCCGTTGTCGTTGAATTATAATGCAAAATTAGGGGTTATTTCGGACAATACAATACCTTTGTTGAAAAAAAACTAAAAAAAAATATGCAGAAACCTCTTAAAAATGAATATCCTGATAATAGATATTTCTCCTACTACATAGAACAGGTTGATAATCAAAACGTTATTGAAGGGCTTACAACCCAGAAAGAGGTCGTAATAAACTTATATAAAAGTTTGTCGGAAGAGCAAAAAAACTTTCGATATGACGTTGGGAAGTGGTCACCTCATGAAATTTTAGGTCATTTAACGGATACGGAAAGAATTTTTGGCTTTCGAGCTTTGTGTATTGCTCGTGGGGAAAAACAATCTTTGCCTGGTTTTGATGAAAATGAATATGCAGAAGCTGCAAAGTTTTCGGAAGTTAGTTTTAAATCTTTGTTAGAACAGTATCGTTTGGTTCGTGAAGGATCAATTGTTTTATTTAACTCGTTTTCAGAAATGGCAACCTTGCAGATGGGGCTTGCCAATGGAAGTACGGTATCTGCTCGTGCCTTAATTTCAATGATTGCAGGACATGAAATACACCACTTGAAAGTATTGAAAGAGAAATATAATATTAAATAATTTACGATTCTGAAGAATCATAGCATATTTTATGAAATTTTACAAATATCAAGGTACTGGAAATGATTTCGTCGTAATTGATGACCGTGAGGAAACATTTCCTGTAACTCAAAAAATAATTGCAGATCTGTGTCATCGCCGTTTTGGAGTTGGTGCAGACGGTTTGATGCTTTTGCAAAATGCAGAGGGATATGATTTCCGAATGGTTTATTTTAATTCGGATGGAACAGAAGGTTCGATGTGTGGCAATGGTGGCCGTTGTCTTGTCCGTTTTGCTCATGATTTAGGAATTATCGGCGAATCAACTTTATTCATCGCTACGGATGGGGAACACGAAGCGAGAGTTACGCCAGAAGTCATTTCCTTAAAAATGATTGATGTAAGTCAAATTGAAAAGACGGAAAAATATGACTTTATGAATACTGGGTCTCCTCACTATGTGGAATATACGGACGACTTGAAGAACTTAGATGTCTATTCGAGAGGAAAATCAATCCGCTATAATGAGCCTTTTGTGAGCCAAGGTGGAACAAATGTAAATTTCGTAGAAGTAGTGGGCGATAACCAATTGGAAGTTCGCACGTATGAGCGTGGGGTTGAGGATGAAACTTATGCTTGTGGCACAGGTGTAACGGCCTGTGCATTATCCGCTAATGCACGATTTGGTTTTGAAAGAGCCATTGATATAAAAGTAATGGGTGGAAATTTACGGATTGAGTTTAACCGTACTGAAAATGGTTATGATAATATCTTTTTGATTGGACCAGCGGTTCAGGTTTTTGAAGGAAACATTTAAAATTTAGCATGAATTATGACGTATTAATTGAATTTATACTTCCTAATTTTTACCATATATCTAAAAATTAATGACAATTACCGTTGTAGGGCTTGGGCTGATTGGTGGCTCAATGGCTTTGAGTTTGAAAGAAAATAACTTTGTTAAAACGCTTATTGGCGTTGATAATAACCCAGAACATAGCGAAAAAGCCCTTCAATTGGGTTTAATTGATTCGTTGGCATCTCTGAAAGATGCTGTTGCTCAATCTGACATAATTATTGTGGCAACTCCTGTTGATACTTTAACTTTTATTTTACCAGAAATATTAGATTTAATTACTGAAAACCAAGTAGTTATAGAAGTAGGCTCAACGAAAAAGCCTGTGATTGATGCCGTTAAAAACCATGTAAATCGTCAAAACTTTGTGGCAACTCACCCCATGGCTGGAACGGAATTTTCGGGTCCAGAAGCGGCAATTCGACATCTTTTTGATGGCAAAATGTGCGTGCTTTGTGATATACAAGATTCTAAGGCTGAGCTGGTTGAAATTATCAAAAAAATGTATTCTGATGGATTAAAG
>JACMRQ010000443.1 GCA_014376355.1 Arcicella sp.
CTTAATGAATCCTGATGGGTAAATTGTGCCTTAATTACAAAACTGACGAGCATTTGAAAGGCAATAAAAATAATAGTTTGTGAATGAATTTTCATGCACAAATTTACACAAATTACCCAAAAATGCTAAAAGGTTTTAACGACAAATATAGTATTTTAGATAGTGCTTTTAGAGTAAATAAAATCAAAATAGTTGTTTGAAAACCATTTCTGAGAATTGAGTGTTAAATTTGCGAAGAAAGAATTAAAAATAAAAAATTGAAAAAAGAAGAAAAAAGCGGTCAAATATTTGACGTACAGATACTTAAAAGAATTTACGATTTCCTAATGCCTTATCGTATGAGGTTTTGGTCGTTAGTTACGCTCATCATGGTTTCTGCCTGCGTAGTACCTCTGAATCCCTTATTGATTCGTTATACCATTGATAATTATATTGCACAAGGCAATTATCCGAAACTCTCTCTAATGCTTTTAATCATGATTGGTGTGCTCTTATTGCAAGGTTTTTTGCAGTTTGTTAGTGCATTTACGGCGGGTTGGTTAGGGCAAACTGTTATTCGTGATATTCGGGTAAAACTCTACGCAAAAATCCTAAAATTACGTTTAAAATTCTTTGACGATACGCCCATTGGTCGTTTAGTAACTCGTACCGTTTCGGATATTGAAACCCTAAATGACGTATTTTCAGATGGTTTGGCAGCAATCGCAGGCGATATTTTACAGTTAATTATCATCTTCGCCGTAATGTTTTATACCGATTGGCGACTGACTTTGATAACCCTTTCAACTGTTCCTTTTATGGTGGTTTCCACGTATATTTTTAAAGAATATATCAAAAAATCTTTCAATGAAGTTCGTTCAGCGGTGGCGAATCTCAATTCATTCGTTCAGGAACATATCACGGGAATGAGTATTGTCCAAATCTTCAATGCTGAGAAAATAGAATATACTAAGTTTTTAAAAATCAATGAAGTTCACCGTGATGCCAATATTCGTTCAATTGGCGCATATTCAATTTATTATCCTGTGGCGGATGTAATTTTAGCGGGAGGAACGGGCTTAATTGTTTGGTTTGGCTCAAAGCAAATTTTGCATCATGACATGACTTTGGGGACACTCACGGCGTTTATTATGTTTATGAATTTATTTTTCCGTCCCATCCGTTTTCTTGCCGACCGCTTCAATACGCTCCAAATGGGAATTGTATCAACCGAAAGGATTTTAAAACTATTAGATTCGGAAGATTATTCTGTGAATGATGGAAACATTAAAGCAGATTTGCAAGGAGATGTGAAATTTGAAAATGTTTGGTTTGCCTATAATGATGAAGAATATGTACTGAAAGATATTTCTTTTCACGTTAAACATGGCGAAACCATTGCCTTAGTAGGAGCAACAGGAGCTGGAAAATCTTCAACAGTAAACTTATTGAGTCGTTTTTATGACATTAATAAAGGGAAAATTTTAATTGATAATATTGACCTTCAAGAATATGAATTGGATAGTCTTCGCCGACAAATTGGGGTGGTTTTGCAGGACGTTTTCTTATTTTCGGATACCATCGAAAACAACATAACATTGGGCGATAAACGTATTACGAGAGAACAAGTTGTGGAGGCGGCAAAATTGGTTGGAGCTCATGAATTTATTGAAAGATTACCGAATAGTTATGATTATAACGTGATGGAACGTGGAGCAACGCTTTCAGTTGGACAACGCCAATTAATTTCCTTCGTGCGGGCTTTGGTGCATAACCCCAAAGTAATTGTGTTGGACGAAGCCACTTCATCGGTAGATACTGAAACCGAAGAAATGATTCAAAATGCCATCAGTAAATTGATGAAAGGACGTACCGCTATTGTGATTGCTCATCGACTCTCAACGATTCAAAATGCGAGTAAAATTTTGGTTTTGGATAAAGGCGAAATCAAGGAATCAGGCACACACGAAGAACTTTTAGCAAAAGATGGTTGGTACGCTGACTTACATAATATGCAGTTTGCTTAGTTGTGATTTGTATATTTATGAGTTTTAAATGTCCGTACAAAAATCACAAATGAATAAAGAACTTATTAATCAATACGGAAATAAACTTCGGCTACGTGTATGTGGAATATGCGTACAATCTGGGAAAGTTCTTCTAATAAATCATTCGGGAATGAATGAAAGTGGAGAATTTTGGTCACCACCTGGAGGAGGATTAGAATTTGGAGAAAGCATCGAAGACTGTTTAAAACGTGAATTTTTAGAAGAAACAAATACGATAATCTCAGTTGGAAGATTCCTGACAGTTAGAGAGTTCTTGAAACCTCCGCTTCATGCCATTGAGTTATATTATGAAGTGAGAATAGAATCTGGAAATATAAAAAAAGGTTTCGACCCTGAAATGGATTATCAGATTATTAAAGATATTCAATGGATGAGTTTTGCGGAGGTTTTGGGGAAAGGGGAGGGGAGATTTGCGGGGGCTTTGGTGGGAATTGCTTCACTTTTTCTGGAATGATAAAGCTCGTATGTAAGGTCTTTCCAATACCCTTTCAACATTCCAAAAACGAGTGGGAGCTTTACGAAGTAATAGGTCGTAGGAAGGCTCTCGCTAAACCTACGACCAAACAAACATACTCTTCACGAAGTTTTAGATCGTGCATTAATTGATAATTTAGTTTATCTATTTTGTCAATTAGCAATTCTACTTTCTGAATTGCAATTTAAAAAAGGCTTTTTTTTTAACTTATTTTGCGTTGTGCCTATTAAACTACTTTTCTGAAGCACTTTGATTAGATTACTTCATTTCTGGTTTTAAAATAATTTTTGTCCATCCGTTATCACGCTCGTTAAAATGTTTGTAGGCATCTGGAGCGTCAGCTAAAGAAAGCTCATGTGAAACAATTTGCGAAGGAATGGCTTTACCTGCCGAAATAAGTGTGGATAGTTGACGATTGTATGTTTTTACATTGGCTTGTCCAGTTGCAATACATTGCCCTTTCATCCAAAAATTTCCAAAATCAAAAGCCATGAGACCTTCTTGTTGTAAAGGTTCTTTTGATTTAGGATCTTTAGGAACAAATACACCAACCACACCAATGCAACCTGTAGCTTTCACTGACATAACTAATTCATTCATAGTAGTGTTAGAATGTTCTGTTCCATGCTTATCGCAACATTGATAGCCTACACACTCGCAACCTTTATCGGCACCCAAGCCTTTTGTTAATTCAAGCACTTGATCTACTGCGGGAGCTTTAGAAAAATTGATAGGAATAGCTCCCATTTTTTCTGCCAGTGCTAATCTTTCTTCATTATTGTCAACCACCATAATTTTTGATGCCCCTTTAATACTGGCAGAAAGTGCCGCCATTAAACCAACTGGACCTGCGCCATAAATAACTACGGAATCTCCAGGCATAACTCTTGCCAATTCCGTTGCATGGTAACCTGTAGGAAAAATATCTGATAGCATTACGTAATCGTTTTCTTTTTCTAAGGCATCTTCAGGAAGCTTTAAGCAATTAAAATCACCATACGGTACCCTTAAATATTCTGCTTGTCCACCACTGTAAGGACCCATTCCTGCAAAGCCATACGCTGCACCGGCAAATCCGGGATTCATTGTCAGACAATAACCTGTAAGGCCACTTTCACAATTTTGGCAGTGTCCGCATCCAATATTAAATGGCATACATACAATGTCGCCTACTTTAATTTGTGTAACGGCTTTACCTACTTCTACAACCTTGCCCATATTTTCATGACCAAGTATGTTTCCTTCCTCCATATTAGTGCGACCTTCGTACATGTGCAAGTCGGAGCCACAAATATTTGTTGAAGTTACTTTCACCAACACATCAGTTGGCATTTCAATTTTTGCATCGGGCACTTCTGTAACTCTTACATCGTATGCGCCATAATAAACCACTGCTTTCATATATAAATCATTTAATTATTTAAACTAAAAGTTTTTGATTTTTTGCTACCGTAGATTGATATACTCAATCTACTGCAGAAATGAAATTTAGTAAGTCAGTGTTTAATTTTTTATTTAAAGCATTATTACGCCTTCACTAAATTCTATTAAAAAAGTATGCCATGTGTATATACGCTATAAGACTGTGTATTTAGTATTGCAATTAATATGTGCTGGGAAATGCCTTCCCCATGATGGGATTGGTTTAACGAAACTTCGATTAGTGCCTTGCAATAATAAAGTCCTTAGGTAAAGGGGTTCAAATATCCTTTCATTATTCCAATTACGAGTTGACGCTCTTTGTGATTTTCGTAGCGAGGAGATACTAACACGGGCGGAAATTAATTGCTGAAAATAGAACTTAAAATAAATTTAATTTGCTAACGTATTAGGCCCTTTAAAACACTTACGGTACTAAAAAATCCAATTTTATATTCTCCATTTGGTGCAGGCTTATTATTTAACCAAACACGATTTCCCTTTTTTGTTTGTTGCATTCTATGGTTATCTATTTCAATAATCTCACCATTTTGTTGCTCATGCTCTTCTACGTAAAACTCATTTACTAAAATGCCATTACTAATCTCAAATCTTTTATTTTGTCTTGACTTATAAAGTCCATCGCTTGGCTTATCCCCATTTA
>JACMRQ010000444.1 GCA_014376355.1 Arcicella sp.
GAAATTACTAATGGATATACTGAATTTGCCCAATCATAAAATGCCCATGCATTAAGTAATTTTTTGCTTCCTTTTTCTAATTCTGGCATAATTATGTTTGATTAAGTTAACATTTAAACATAAAAAAATCCCGTTGTGAACGGGATTCAAATATACATTTTTTTTTGATTCTTGATATTATTTAAATGTTACGCCAAATTTTGCTGCCTCTGCTTTTGCTTCGGGTACCAAAGCTCGTAATGCTGCAATTCGTGTTTCATCTGATGGATGCGTGCTCATAAATTCGGGCGGTTTGTTCCCGCCAGCATTTGATGACATTCTACTCCAAAAAAGAATAGCTTGGTCTGGATTATAACCAGCAATTGCCATAAGAGTTAATCCTATTTTATCAGCTTCGCTTTCATGGCTTCTGCTAAATGGTAACATGCCACCATATTGTGTTGCAGCTCCGTAAGCTGTCATTGCTAATTGTTGTGTTTCGGCACTTTTACCTCCTGTTGCTATGGCTACACCCGCGCCTCCAAGTTGCTGTAATAATCCAGCACTCATTCGTTGTTGACCATGATTGGCCAAAGCATGCGAAACTTCGTGTCCTAAAACAGTTGCTAAGCCTGCATCATCTTTTGTAATTGGCAATATGCCTGAATACACTACGATTTTTCCACCTGGCATACACCACGCATTTACTTCTTTGCTATCAACTAATTTATATTCCCACTGATAATCTTTTAAATATCCTTGTTGTCCATTGGCATTTAACCAACGCTCTGCTGCGACTTTAATTTTTGTTCCAACATTTTCAACTCTCTTTGCATCTGAAGTTCCGGTTATTACTTTATTTTCAGATAAAAATTGTCCGTATTGTTGAAAGGCAGAAGGAAGAATCTCACTGTTAGAAACTAAAGCTAAAGTACTCTTTCCTGTAAAGGGATTTTGGGCACAAGAATAAATTAATCCAACGCCAATTATTCCTAATAATATTCTCTTTTTCATGATTTTAAATTTAAAGACTTAAACAAATTTACAATAATTAAACTCCAATGAAATGTAATTCAGTAAAATCTTTATCAACTATCAAGCCGTTTTCCATCTCTAACAATTGTTTATCAAAAATGATTTCTTCATTGTCAATTTCAATTCCCTTAATCTTAAACGGAACTCCTTTTAAATTTATTTTAATAGTTTGATATTGAGTTTCATAAGTTCCTTCTTTATGTTGGGTTATAAATAATTCATTTTCTTTGCCATTTAGACTAAAGGTTTTGTAGCTGTATCTACCTTTATTGTAATCATAACCGTCTTGAGCATCTTCATAAACATACGATTTTTCTTTTCCTAGTTTGAAATACACGTCCAATGTTACATCTGGTGCTTCAATTTGACCAACATATTGTTGAATAGGATATTTAGGAATTATGGCACCTTCTTTTATAAAAATCGGAATTTGATCAAAATCTGTTGGAACCCAAAGTTCTTTTTTGCCTTTAGTTACTTCCTCAGTCCAGAAATTGTACCAGTTTCCTTGAGGCAAATACATTCTTCTGCCCAGTGCATTTGGCTCAAGAATTGGACAAACTAATATTTGATTTCCAAATAGAAATTCATCGGTTCGGTAATGTGTATGAACATCTTCCTGGTCAAAGTAAACTAATGGCTTCAACATTGGGACGCCATCATTGACATATTGCCAAAACATGGTATATAAATACGGTAATAATTGGTAACGCAATTCGACAAATTTTCTAGTAATATCAATTACTTCGTCGCCAAAACTCCATGGTTCTTGTTCGCCGTGATGACCAGAAGAATGTGTTCTACAAAACGGATGAAAAACTCCTAATTGAATCCAACGTGCATATAATTCGGCAGAAGGTTGTTCGGCAAATCCACCAATATCTGAACCTGTAAAACCCATTCCAGAAATTGACATGCGTTGCATTTGAATATTAGCAATCCATAAATGCTCCCAAGTTGCCACGTTATCGCCAGTCCAAGATGAAGTATATCGTTGCGCACCAGAATAGGCTGAACGCGTAATCACAAAAGGTCGCTTTGGGTACCCAAATCGTTTTACACCTTCATAAGTTGCTCTTGCCATTTGGGTTCCATAAACATTATGTGCTTTTCTGTGACTGCAATTGTTTCCATCAAAATTATGACGCACATCAAGCGGAAAAGTTTTGGTAGGAACTTCCATAACTGCTGGTTCGTTCATATCGTTCCACACACCTTTAACTCCGATATCGGCAATTAATTCTTTGAATAATCCTGCCCACCATTCTCTAACTTCGGGATTTGTATAATCCGGAAAATTACATTCACCGGGCCAAACTTTACCTTTCATATAAGGTCCATCGGCACGCTTGCAGAAATAATCTTTTTCTAAAGCTTCTTGATAAACCGAATAATCTTTATCGATTTTAATTCCTGGGTCTATAATTACTACAGTTTTAAAACCCTCTTTTGCCAATTCGGCAACCATTCGTTTTGGATCTGGAAAATATTCTTTGCTCCAAGTAAAACAACGAAAACCTTCCATGTAATCAATGTCTAAATAAATAGCATCGCAAGGAATTTGAAGTTCCCGAAATCTACCCGTAATTTCTTTTACTTTACTTTCGGGAAAATAACTCCATTTACACTGATGGTATCCCAAAGTCCAAAGAGGAGGCAATTCGGGTTTTCCTGTAAGATGTGTATAAGTTGTAACCACATCGCTCATTTTTGGACCGTAAATAAAGTAGTAATTCATTTCGCCACCATCAGCCCAAAAACTTGTTACACCTTTTCTTTCGAGACTAAAATCAAAATAGGAACGAAATGTATTATCAAAAAATATTCCGTAAGCTTTATTGTGATGTAGTCCGATGTAAAACGGAACCACTTTATATAATGGTTCTTGATCTTTTTGAAAAGCATACTGATCGGTTGCCCAATTCTCGAATCGTCTTCCTTTTAAGTTAAAATGTGATGCTTTATCTCCTAAGCCATAAAAACTTTCTCCATCATGAGACATTTTACTCATTTTGACAATATTTCCTCCAAATTCGTAGCTTTCTTCCCAATGAAACCCAATTTCATCTTCAAGAATTACAGTTCCGTCAAGTTCATAAATTCCAACACGCAAATCATTTTTTTGAACTACCACATATACTTTGGATGTTTTGATTCTGTAATGATCGGTTTCTTCGGTAACATCAAGTGCATTATAACCGTGTGATTGAGATTTATCAATGGCGTACGAAAAATCATTGCTGAAATACCCTTTGGCAGTAAACCGGAAACGAATCATACTGTCTCGAAGTACGGTTAGTCTGAGGATAACATTGTTATCTGTATTAAAATCAATAGAATCGACGTCTTGCTTATAGGAAATAATTTTAGATGGAAATAAATCGCCTTTGTATTCGAGTTCGGTATTTATAATCATGTGGTTAGTTTTATGATAAGTTGCGAAAATACAAATGTTGCAACGAATTTTCTAAAGTAATTTTAGATGTTTTTAACAATAACGTTTGCGGTTGGTGATAAACCATTTTCATTTTTTAAACCATTAAGGCATTAAGTTTCATTAAGTATTGTTTGAAGAATTAAGCCTTAATTTTCTTAATATCTTAATGGTTTAAATTAACTATCCTATTTTAAACACACAAATTCCTAGTGGAGGCAGCACAATCTCGGCTGAAAATTCTCTGCCGTTCCACGCTTCATTTTCTATTTTTATGGGTTTTGCGTTGGTTACTCCGCTTCCGCTATATTCTATTTTATCTGAGTTGAAAATTTCGGTTAATTTAGCTCCGCTCCGTTCGGCTTTGCCTCGGGTTCCTTTTGAAGGTAATCCAATTCGGTAAGTTCCATGAACTACTGGCGTCATATTGCAAACAATAACTAGATTTTCTTTAGCTGTGTTTCCTTTTCTGATGTATGAAAAAACTGAATTTTGACTATCAGAATAATTTATCCATTCAAAACCTTCTGCTGAAAATTGTTTTTCGTACAACGCTGGATTGTTTTTGTATAAAGCATTCAAATCAGTAATGCATTTTTTAATTCCATCATGGTAGCCGTATTGCAATAAATGCCAATCTAGACTTCCTTCAAAATTCCATTCGGATGTTTGCCCAAATTCTGCTCCCATAAACAATAATTTTGTTCCAGGATGGGTAAACATATAACCGTAAAGCAAGCGTAAATTTGCAAATTTTTGCCATTCATCGCCTGTCATTCTTCCTTGAATGGAATGTTTGCCATAAACTACTTCATCATGTGAAAGTGGTAGCATAAAGTTTTCACTAAAAGCATACGTCATTGAAAAAGTCAAATCGTTTTGATGGTACTTTCTATACACACTTTCTTTTTGAAAATATTGTAAGGTATCGTGCATCCAACCCATCATCCATTTCATTCCGAATCCTAATCCACCAAGGAAAGTTGGTCGTGAAACCATTGGAAAACTCGTGCTTTCTTCAGCAATGGTTTGCACATCTGGAAAATCGGCATAAACTGCTTCGTTAAAATCTTTAAGGAAACTTATGGTATCTAGATTTTCTCTTCCTCCATAAATATTTGGTTCCCACTCACCTTCATTTCTTGAATAATCCAAATATAACATGGACGCTACAGCATCAACACGAAGTCCGTCAACATGGTAATTTTTCAGCCAAAAAATAGCATTACTTATTAAAAATGAACGCACTTCATTGCGACCATAATTGAAAACCAAACTCTTCCAATCGGGATGATATCCTTTTCTTCTGTCGGGATGTTCGTATAAGTTAGAACCATCAAAAAATCCTAGACCGTGAGCATCATCTGGGAAATGTGACGGAACCCAATCCAAGATTACTCCAATTCCAGCTTGGTGCAATTTGTCAACTAAAAGCATAAAATCTTGTGGCTTTCCGAAACGTGACGTTGGTGCAAAATAACCTACCAATTGGTACCCCCAAGATGGATCGTAAGGATATTCCATAACTGGCATGAACTCGACATGAGTGAAACCAGTTTCTTTTATGTACGAAACCAATTGGTCAGCCAATTCTAGATAGGTTAAAAAATTACCCTCGGCATTTCGTTTCCATGAACCTAGATGTACTTCGTAAACCGAAAAGGGTTTGTCTAACGCATTTTTGTCTTTTCGGGTTTCCATCCATTTGGTGTCTTTCCATTTGTACTCTAAATCCCAAATAACGGATGCGGTATGTGGCGGATGTTCGCAGTATAATGCAAACGGATCGGCTTTTTCGGTAATGATGCCGCCGTTATTGGATTGAATTTTATATTTGTAGGTTGTACCTTTATCCACATGAGGAATAAATCCTTCCCAAATACCTGAACCATCCCAACGAACATTAAGTTGGTGTTCGCCTTGTACCCAAAAATTAAAATCACCAACTACAGAAACTGAACGTGCTGATGGTGCCCAAACGGCAAAATAAACGCCTTTGACTCCATTGACTTCTATAAGATGTGCGCCTAGTTTTTCGTGTAATCTAAAGTGTTTTCCTGCTTTGAATAAATCGATATCGAAATCGGAAAATAAGGAATGTGGTTGTACTTGGTTCATGGTTTGTGTTGTTATTTCTTTTGAAATTTAATTTTTATTCGATTCAAATTCTAATTAGCCCCGATTTAAGTGGAAATCCTTTTTTTTATACCTTACAGGTTTTTTGAAAAATGTGAGGTGTAAAAAAAAGATTGGAACGGAAAGCGGGAATTGCCATTATTAAAAATGCCCAAGCCATTCGCTTCTGACTTCGACTGCGCTCAGCCTGACATTAATACCCCATGATGGTTTGAATACCACGCAACGGAATTACTGCCCAACGGGGACGAGAGTTTAGTTCGTAACCGAGTTCGTAAACGGCTTTTTCGAGTATGCAATATTTTAGTAAAAAGTTGATTTCGTGACTGTATCCTATATTCAAATTGCCCGATTGTGCTTTTTCGATGTAGGTTTCAAGGAACGTTCCAACCATGTATTTAAAGAGCAATTCGCCTGCTTTGAAAAGTTCTTCTTGGGCATAAGGATATTTATCGGCGTTGTTGAAAATGGTGGCGTAGATGGCGTAATGAAAAGAACGAAACATTCCGGCAACGTCTTTTAATGGTGGTTGTTTTACTTTTCTATCGCGGATAGTGCTTTCTGGCTCACCTTCAAAATCAAGCAGATAGAAATCATCGCCATTTACTAAAACTTGTCCTAGATGAAAATCTCCATGAATTCTGATGCGTTCGGACTTCATTTTTGTCCAATCGAAATCTACAAAATGTTTACGAATGAGTTTTTTATTTTCAAGAAATTGATGTGCTAAATCAAGTGCCATTCCGTCAAGTTTATGCAAACTGTTTTCGATAATATTCAATCGATTTTGGAATTGATATAACAAACGGTTTTTTAACCAAACGGTGTAATCGCCGTTGTAAGTTGTGGGCGTAAAAGCGGTTTCATGAATGTCACTCCCAAGCGCAATGTGCATTTCGGCAGTTCGCTTGGCTAATGTTTGAATGCGCAAAAACAGACTTAATCCAACCCAATCAATAATTTCGGGAGGGATTTCGTTTATTTTTAATCGTTTGAATAATTCAACATTTGGAAGTTTATCTATTTTGATTTTTTTACGCGACAAATTATCAAAAACGCCATCCATTTGTTCGAGCATAAACTTCCAAGCATCGCCTTGATTTGGCACCAATTCTTGCATTAATCCAAGGGTAATATTACCCTCAGTCATAGCAATATTAATACTTCCCGTGTATGCTGGCGTATTTTCAAAGTGCATTCGCTCAGTTAAAAACCTACTCAATTCATAATCGGGATTGGTACTTACATAAATCCGTCTGAAAATTTTTAAAACCAGTGTATCGTTATAAATAATCGAAGTATTACTTTGCTCTACTCCCATAAATCTAGACGATTTATACAGGGTCTCCGTTAGCTTTTTCCCCTTATGAAAAATAAGATTAAGCGCTTTGTTTTGGGTTTCATTGACGATATTTTCAAAAAGCAATCGTCTAAAATCGTCTTGGTGCAAAGCATCTACAAGATAACCGTCTATATTTCCAAACTTTGCAGGTGCAATCACGGTATTAGTATCCAACTCATCATTGGTCATGAAGGCGATGGGCATGAAATAATGCTGATAGAATGCCTCCTTAAAATTTACTTCGAGCAAAACTCCGTAATAAGTATTTTTTTTAGAGATTATTTTAAAATAATCGACTACTTCAATATACTTCAACGTACTTGCTTTTCCGCCATACCAACGTTTATTAATAATGTAATTTTCAAGTATATCAGATGAGAATATCTTGATAAATTCATCGTCTTCAAAAGCATTTTTCCACTCATTCTTAAAAACAAATGGCGTTGAAAAAGTATCTTGATTTTCGTTATTTACAGATTTTGTATTCATAATTTCGCTTTGAAATGGTATTAAATAGTAAGGTGAACCTAAATTATTTTTCAATTTTAAATAAATGAAACGGTAATGCCGGATGCAATTCCACAAAATTCCACTCTTTATCCCAGTAGTAACTATTTCCTGTAATTAAATCAGTCACCTTAATAAATTGCCCTTCCTTAATTCCTAACGATTTCATAGGAACTCTAACCCACGTTTGTTTAGCATAATAAGCGTCGAGGCTTGCTATCATTAAAGTCTCGTTTTCTTTAGCATCGTCAAATTTGTAATAAGCAATCACCTGATTGTTATCAGTATCACAAAATTCAATATTATTAGTTTGTTGCAACGAACTTTGTTCCTTTCTAACTTGGTTAATTTTTGAAATCAACATCGTTATTTTGTTTTCCTTATTCCAATCCCAATCGCGAATTTGATATTTTTCGCTGTCCATATACTCCTCTTTTCCAGGGATAGCCTCCGAAACCATATATTCGAACACTGGACCATAAATTCCAACAGAAGAACTTAATGTCGCAGCTAGAAAATATTTTTGCAAATGCGTACTATCATTAGCACCTTGCAACGCATACGGATTTATATCAGGCGTATTGGGCCAAAAGTTAGGTCTAAAAAACTCTTTTTGATCTGTTTTTGTCAATTCTAATAAATATTCTGTTAATTCTGCTTTCGAATTTCGCCATGTAAAATAAGTGTAAGATTGAGTAAAACCTTGCTTTGCTAATTCGTGCATGATTTTCGGACGTGTAAATGCTTCTGCCAAGAACAATACATCTGGATGTTTTTTCTTAATCTCTCCAATTAACCAACCCCAAAAATAAAATGGTTTAGTATGCGGATTATCTACTCTAAAAACTTTTATATCACATTCTTCTACCCAAAATAAAGCACAATCAAGAAGTTCCTTCCAGAGATTTTTCCAGTCGTTACTCTCATAATAAATTGGCAGTATGTCTTGGTATTTTTTTGGCGGATTTTCAGCATATTGAACTGTTCCATCAGGACGCCATTTGAACCATTGAGGGAATTCTTTTACATAAGGATGATCAGGTGCTGCCTGTAAAGCAAAATCCATTGCAACCTCAATTCCAAGTTTTTTTGCCGA
Organism: Arcicella sp.; assembly: GCA_014376355.1. GTDB lineage: Bacteria > Bacteroidota > Bacteroidia > Cytophagales > Spirosomataceae > Arcicella. Next base: position 8,530 of record JACMRQ010000444.1, read on the forward strand.
ATTTACTAATGATTTAAAATCATTAAGTGTTCCCAATTCTGGATGAATCGATTTATGCCCACCATGTTTAGAACCAATTCCCCATGGTGAACCTACGTCACCAGGATTTGCATCGGTTGCATTGTTTATTCCTTTACGGTTTACTTCACCAATAGGATGAACCGGAGGGAAATACAAAGTGTCAAACCCCATTTTGGCAACTCTTGGCAGTAATTTTTCACAATCTTTAAAAGTGCCATGTTTACCTAATTCGCTTGAAGCGGAACGTGGAAAAAACTCATACCAAGTACTAAAAAGTGCTTTTTGTCTATCAACATATACTTTTAATTCTTGCGATTGATTGGCTAAAAATTTAGTTGGATTTTGTTTAAAAATTGACTTTAATTTATCTGAAACAGCTTCAATAATAGCTTTGTCATAGTTTTTTTCATCAGAAAACAATGCCACTACATCATTCAAATATTTTTTATCTGATGCTGAAACTTTGGATAAAATTGGTTTTATATATTCGACGCCTTCTAATAATTCTGATTTTACATGTTGATTATCTTGAATTTTTTTGCCTATTCCATATTGCCAGTTTAAAGCATAATCAATCCAAGCTTCAACAAAGTAAGAATAAAAACCTTGTTTCTCTGCCAAAAATGTAGCTTCAAAACCATCATTTGGTAATGAGTTCATTCTGATTTCAGTCCACTTTTTATCTTTTTCATGTTTAAATTGAACCACTGCCTCCATTACATCGTGCCCGTCAGATAGTATATCCGCAGTTACAGTGACTTTTTGACCAACAATTCTTTTTATAAAAAATACACCATTGTCTAATTGTGGTAAAACATTTTCAATTACTACGCGTTTTTGATTTAACATATTAAGTTGTTTTTATAATGTTCCAAATTACAAAAAAATATAATATCTCATAACTTGGATGAAAATTTATTGAAATGACAAATAAAATAATCATTTACAACAATTAAAATTGAAAATTTTAAAGAAAATTACTAAAACTAACCCGTTAGATGTAATTATTAAAAAAGCTACTGCTACCGAGACAGTCTTGGTTTTAGTAAATTCTCGGGCCACAGTACAATCATTTACCGTTCCAACTGCTTTACAAGGAAATTGGACAAATGCTAAAACAGGCGTTGGCGTAACTGTTTCTTCAAATATGGCTATAAACTCTTTTCAATATTTAATTTTAAAGAAATAATATTTTTAAATTAAAACTATAGCATATATATTTGGTAAAAAAATAAACAAAAAGCAACAATTTTATGCGTATATAAACTAGTTAGCGAATATTTTGAGAAAAAATCGTAAATGAAAGAAAAACAGAAAATTACACCTTATGTAGTTTTGACATTATTATACATAATTTCAATACTTCCAATCCTGTATCTAACAATTCTATTAGTCGGAAAAGCCGATAATGTGTTAGTGATTTGTTTTGGAATTATTAATACAATCTTCTTATTGAGATATTATAAAAGAAACATTTTGTTAAGTTTGCTATTAGGTTATTTGGTCCCAAGTTTAACATTATGTTTAATTTATTTACTTTGGTTTCTCGGGATTTCTTCTAAATCGCTATTTCCGATAATTTTCTTTATTATTATGTCTATCTGTTTATGTATATTTTTGACAACAAATCATTCAAAAATTGAAAGTAAAAAAAACATAAATTTAATATTGTTACTACCAACATTAATCATTTTGATTTGTTCTTTAAATTTAAAAGAAACTTATCCAACCGAAACTGAAAATGAGAATTTAACATACGTTGAAATAAAAATTGTCGACAAACAGAAAAAGCCGAAATTTGGAGATACTATAGAAGTTAGAATTTTTAGACAACCATTATTTGGTTTACAAGAAAGTCACGAAATATATAAAACAACAACGAATCAAAATGGAACTGCAAAAATTCAGTTTTCGAAGTCAAATAATTATAATTTAATTATTTCGACCAAAAAAAATAAACTTGATTTTGTGGACATAAATTCCGTAGACTTAATAGAAAAGAAAACATTTGTAATTGAAGAATAAAAACATTCGCTAACACACGCTACAAGCAATTTGGGTATTAGGCTTAATTTAAAATTGGTTTTGTATTTGGAAGATTTGGCAAATCCGAAGAATGGGCTTAATTTAGTCCCAAACTGCTTGTAGCGCGGGAAAGTTAGTTGCAATTTAAACAAATAATAGAAAATACAACAGATGAGCAGATTCACAGAAATAGATTTTAAATTACAAAATCTAGCTGAAAAACTTAATGCGAAACTAACAAAATATAGACCCGATTATCCAGAAGTGTTAAGAACGTTTGAGGAAAGAAGAATTGATTGGATGGATAATGACATAAGTAAAGCAATAATTATTCAACCAACTTTTGAAAATGAAGGAGTAAATTCAACTATTTGGAATTTAATTAATATTGCTTGGTTTGATGATGCAAAATCGATAACAAGGCCACAATGGATAAAATATTTAATTGAAAAAGAAGAGTTTGAAATTATAAGCCAAAATATTGATTTCCTGATAAAACAATCAGAAGAGAATTTGGTTAACATCAAAATAGAGAATTTAAATAAAAACGGCTCATAATAGCCTTTCCTAGATATAGCAACTATAAGCTACCAAGCTCCACAAAGTGTACATTTTCAGTTCTAAGTTGCGCCACTATCGCCAACCCACAAAGCGATATAAGTTAATCTAAAAGTAATTTTACTTTTTCAAAATCTCCTTAATTTCAGTCAGGCTTTTTCCTTCAAAATAATCTATCGGGTTTAGTGCTATATCATCAATTGACTGTAATTGGTGCAACTGATGGTTGTCTGGCAAATTAATATTTCGCAGGGCAAAAAGATCATTTGGCGTGCAGTTTAAGTTGGTGCATAATGCCGTAAGCTGTCTAAAGTTTAGCTGCACTGCTTCGCCTTTCAACATCTTGTTTGCAACGTTATTACTGATGCCTATTTTAATTAAATACGTCGCCGGATTCGTCACGTTTCGGACTGCCAAAATAGGCTTTAGGCGTAGTACAATGCTGCTGTTGTGGGGTTTTAACGAACCTCTTTTTTTTTGACTTAACATGGTGTTTTAGTATTGATTAGCACTGTAAAACTAGGTATTTTTATTTTAATAATAAAGGTTATTATCTTAATAATAATACTTTTTATCTTAATAATAAGGTTTTTTATTTTAATAATAAGGTTATTTATCTTAATAATAAGCTGTATTATCTTAATAATAAAGGGTATTATTTTAATAATAACAGGTTTTATCTTAATAATAAGCTGTTTTATTTTAATAATATTATTTAGGGTAAATTTATCTTTATTTACGGTTTTCGGTTGGTTAATTTATTCATTCCTTACTTTTAATAGAGTAAAAAGCGGTTTCAAGAATAGGCGAGGCTCTGGATTTATCAGAAATAGAAAAGGTAATTAATTTAAAGTTTTGGTTATATTTCTGTAGGCTTGGTCTAGTAATGCCATCATTAAAAAAATTGAACAAACTTATAACCTTATTTAATGGCGTTTTTTATATTTATTTATTTCTCATTTCGTCAAAAAAAGGTGTGCTTTTTACTTCTACACATTTTGCTGCATACAAGTACATTGAAGCACTCCAAGTTTGCCAATTTTGACCTTTGGGTTCTCCGTTTTGAGCTTTTATCCATTCGTTAAAACCAAACGTTGCACTTTCTGAATTTATTTTGAAACCCGTTTTTTCGTTATTGTTATTGGCAGATTCAGTTGATGGATTTATTTTTTTGATACAATCGGTCAATGCTATTAATTTTTCTTCGGCTAAATCAAATTTTTGTGCGGCAACAAGTGCGGCAATATAAAAACCGCATATAAATGGCCAGATGCCACCATTGTGGTACTCGCCTGGATTATTAAATTCTGAATATCTATCGTGCCAATCGGGGTCTTCGGGATTCGTAAACGGAAAAAAATTTGGAGGCAAGTCGAGTGCCAATAATCCTTTTTTTCTCATGGCATCGCATTCGGCTTCTATCCACAAAATCATGTCATTAGCACGAGTAAAAGACGCAATACCCGATAAAATTGCAATACAATTGCCGAGTAAATCAAACCGTTCGCTGCTGTGAATTTTGTAGGACCAAAAAGCATAATAAGGTTTGTTTTTTACGACCAAACCTTCGTGAACGTGGTCATGAATGACACCGCTAGTAATAGTAAAACGACCCATTTCCTGTTTGATTTTTTTGGCACGTTCGGGTTGATTTAAAATTTTTAAATAACTATAAACTACTGTATTGACAAACAATCCATATCCCAAAACCCATTGTTCATCTCTCCAATCGCTGGTGGGTTGTTGGGCAATTAAATAGCGGTCTGATGGGCTTTGATATTCCATCCAAACCAATGCTTTTTGAACAGTATTATCTAAAAAATTAGGATCATTACAAACTTGTCTATAAATGCCAACCCCTAATAAAAAAAGTGGTGTGGTATCGCTAGAACCTCGGTCGTCGCCATCATGGACTAATGATGAAATGTGTCCACGTTCGGTTTGGTTTTTTGCTAAAGTTTCGAGAACTTTTCGAATGCTTTGTAATAATTCTTGATTTTCAGAAACGGCAATTCCTAAAACAGCAATCATTAAATCTCGGGTATATGGCTCAGGATATCCCCAACCCGCAGTTCTTGGCAATCCTTGAAATGGGCCGTGCATGTTATGCAAAAGTACTTCGAGAGCAGCTTTTTTGGCTGTATTGATATCGGATTGTTGATCAAGACTTATCATTTTGTTTTTGTTTTTAATTATTATTTTTCATGGTTTTGTCATTCCGACAAAAGTTGTAAATATTAGCATTAAGTCAAATAATTATTATTTTCAATACTGTATTTTGCGTGAGGGATTGAAATGAAAATCCTTTTTGGAGCCGATTTTTTTTCGGCACCAAAAAGATTGTAATGTAAAGCCCGACCCGACCTTTTCGGGAGGGTCACGCTCAAATAAATTTAAAAATTATTATTTAATTCCTAATTTAGTATTCATTATTTCTATAAATTTTTTGGCAACAATTCGATAATCAAAATTTTCGACTATCCGTATTCTTCCAGCTTTTCCCATTTTATGTCTTAGAGGTTCATCATTCATAAGTGTTAATAATCCTGTGGCTATATCTTGAACATTAGCGCGATAATCTACAGTTCTTGGCACAGTGAATTTAACTTTATGGTTGTCTGCAAATCCAGATTCACCTCCTAGTATGACTTCGTTTACGACTATTTTTTGAGCCACATTGGCCAAAAATGCCGTTTTACCGTCAATTAATGTGTCTAACATTCCCATTGCTTTGATTCCAATAACTGGTTTTTCGCAAGCACCAGCCTCGACTTGAGGCATCCCAAAGCCTTCTAACCTCGAGGGTGCAGCATAAATATCACAAGCCGCAATGAGATAGGGCATAAAATTTCGAGAAATGGTGTTGGTCGCATAGGTTACGTTTTTTTCGATTCCCAAGTCGCTTGCCATTTGCAAATCTTCTAGATTCTGAGATTTGGTGCGTGGTTGTGGCCAAACCTTGCAAACATACTTCCAATCGGGTGCTTTGGCATCAATAATTGCTAATGCTTGCATCACTTCTTGTGCACCCTTGGATGCTGCATCGCCACCCACTGTCAAAATCATTAATTGGTCTGGTGAGATGCCCAATGATTCACGAACTGCAAGAATTTTTGGGTCGTTTTTATCATAAGGTTTAAAAGTATTGGTATTGCAACCAACGGGCAAAACCTCAATTTTACTACCATCTATTCCGTCTCTAACGTACATTTCTTTGACCCAATGCGAAGTAACCAATATTAGAGGTAATGCGTTTAGTACTTCTTGATAATTGGCAATGTAGCCATCGGCAACCAACCAAGGAACTGGTTGAATGCCATATCGTTGCGGATGCAAAATGAGTTGGGGGGTATGCCCCCAATAGCCAACACCAACCACAACATCGGGCTGGAACCAGCGGTAATACCATTCTTTTTCTTGTGCTGATTCGAAATGAACTGCGTGTGCATCGACTCCCAATTCTAGCAAACCTTTGTATAAAAGGTCGCCTTGGGTTGCTAATCCGCCTGGCGATGGAGGATAATCATAGAGTACAAGTACTTTCATGTGTTATTTGTTTAAAAATTTTATGGCTCTTTTTGTTTTATTAAAAATCCAAAACGCTTCCGCTTTGGGAGTTGTTTTTGCTTCCCAACTGTCACTATCAAAACCGTAAGTTTCGGTTATTAATTTGTATTTTTTTAACCAAATTTCAGGATCAAGTGTTTCGAAATATGATGCATTGTGTATTGCTTTTGGATAATAATTTCTGCCGCCGTCTTCGTAGGCGAAAGTCCAAAGTTGAGTTGTTGAAATTTTGCCTTCGTTCCAAAGTAGTATAACTGCCTTACTAACTTCTTCATGTCTCAAGTGCCTTGTATATTCGCCTTTTGGGTTGTGGGTTATTATTATATCGAAGTTTTTTTTTGGTAATAAGTCTAAAATAATTTGCTTTACAACATCATCTCCTATTGGTTTTTGTTCGGGTTCGTCGTCAAGATTTCCCATATGACCATTAGCTTTTAGAATTTTTAGAATTTTAAAGAATTTATTGCATCTGTCTTCATCATTTTTTCGGCAAAGAGAAATTATATAACAGTCCCAGTCGGGGTTTTTTAGGATTGTTCCGCCCGCCCAAAGTATTTCATCGTCTGGATGTGCAACAATTATTGCAACTGATTTTATAGCATTTGTAAGCATTATAAAAATCTAATTTATTTAACCAAATTATGTTATTCTATTAAAAAAAGTATTGCAAAATTTTTAAAAAAAGTTGTGTTATTATTAGTTTAAAAATTATTACGTTAAGCAATAGTAATTTCATTTGATAAATAAATTTCTTGTACAGCATTAATTAACTCAACGCCCTCATTAAATGGTCTTTGAAACGCTTTTCGTCCCATAATCAATCCTGCTCCTCCAGCTCGTTTATTGATGACCGCAGTTTTTACGGCATTTGTCAAATCGGTTTTACCTGTTGATTCCCCACCAGAATTTATCAAGTTAATTCGACCCGAATAACAATTAACGACTTGATATCGGCATAAATCTATTGGATTATTTGAACTCAATTTGGTATACATTTCTGGATTGGTTTTGC
>JACMRQ010000445.1 GCA_014376355.1 Arcicella sp.
ATCTGTTAAGGAGATACTTGAATTTTTAGCACGTTTGTCTGTAAAGCTATCAAAGCGACTTCGTAGATTTACAATCAAGGTATCTACATTAAGAGATTCCTGTAAAATTTTATAGCTCGATTTCATGGATCAAATCTAAATGAAGAGCTACATTTTGCCAAAAAAGAAATTGCTGTTGTAAAAAATAGGGTGAATAACTAATTGTATTCCAGTGACTTACACTATGCTATCTTACTTTAGGCCCAATAAGAGACTTGCAACCTGGATTAGGCTTCATGATAACTTGGTTTTTGTTTGGTAGCAAACAAGTTACGCATACGGAAGTCTATTCAGTTTTTAAATCGTTTTTTGTCCTGTATGTCCAGTAGTAAAGGAAGTTAGCCTCACATTTAAGTAAACCCCTAATAATACCCCCTAAAACGCATATTTAAAATGCCTTAAAATCCGATAAATTTATCGACCAATAAAGTAAGTGAGAAAAATTGGATTTTCAGAAAATTTTGTATATTTTTAACCATTCACACTTCAAATATTGGATGTCCTTAGAAAAGACGCAAATACATGAAATGTAGACGCAAAAAAATAGAAACGTATGCGTTTATACGCTCGTTAGGGGTCATTGTTTAACAGGCATTGGTATCATTTTATACACAAAAAATATGTGGTGGCAATATTTATTGGTTTTTGTTGGAGCATTATTGTTCGATATAGTTCCTTTTCCTTTTCTACCAGCGTTTACAATTATGATATTATTACAAATATCATTTCACTTAAATATATGGTTGGTAATAATTGCGGGAGTATTAGGGTCGGTTATAGGCAGGTACATTCTTATTTTGTATACTCCTTCAATCTCAAACAAGTATTTTAAGAAGTCTAAAAATGATGACGTTCAGTTCTTGGGTACAAAAATGAAGGAAAATAAATGGAAGGGTCAGATAATTGTTCTAGCCTACTCTCTATTACCTCTTCCAACAACGCCTCTTTTTTTAGCAGCGGGCATGTCAAAACTAAATGCCAAGTATATTATCCCTGCCTTTTTTATTGGTAAATTTACAAGTGATACTTTTGTAGTATACGCAGGTAAGTATGCATCAGAAAATGCTCATAACATAATGCAAGACGCATTATCTTGGAAGTCAGTTGCAAGTCTTTTGTTTTGCTTATTCTTGCTTTTTTGCATATTTTTCATTGATTGGCGCTCGTTAATTCAAAAAAAGAAATTGGTTTGGAAGTTCAAAATCTTAAAATAAGGATTGATTCACACATTCAATTAACTGATATTGAAAACAACAGACCACTAGTATTGGGTTTGCTTCTACAATGATTGACGAATAAATCCTCATCTTAAGTTCGATATGTGTACATCAAAAAGTGTGGAGTAAATGATTTTTAATACTATGAATTTAAAAGTGAATGAGATTCAAAAAGCTATCTTAAACTTATTTTCTTTGAATGAATAGGTACTTGCTAACAAGGTGGTTACGGCTAATATTCCGTTTTATGTAAAAAAATAATCTAATCAAGTGCAAACTTTACTTGCTATCACTTGGCTGGAATCATTATTTGGGCCAAATCTAAACTAAGTCTTGTAATTCATTCATTATCAAAAGTTTAAAAAAATACATTTCGTTAAACGGTCATTATGTGATACCATAAAAATTATCCCAAAAATCATCTCAGCTATCTATTTTCTCATTTCTTAAATCAAAATCTCATATATTTTTACAAATATTGAGTTTAACAGACAGGATAATTTAGATTTGACCTCAATAGGGTTGCAAGTCCCTTATTTGGCCAAAAATTATTTACTACTAATCAATGAGTTTGTTGTTAGCGGAATCGGAAATATTAAAAAGTGGAACGCCGCCCGACCTTATCAAGCGTTTATAGTGCGAACATGAAACAGTTTGTTCATTTTCTGACAGTTTTGGTAAATAATCTTTCATCACACTTAAATTAGTGGAGCGGGAGATAATGATGGCGTTACAAACGAGTAATAAATTTTCTATCAACGAATGATTAGGCATCCCACTCTAAATCTAAGAAATATTCACTAAATTGACATATAACTGGATTAGGCTTCATGATAATTTGAATTTTGTTTGGTAGCAAACAAGTTACGGGAGTCTAACCAGTTTTAAAGCCATTTTTTGCCTGTATGTCCAGTAGTAAAGAAAGTTAGCCTAACATTTAAGTGAACCCCCAAATGTTGATTACAGTCCTAAAATGTTAAATTCCACGACTCCTTCTTTTACGTACCTCAGACGGATTATAATTCATTTTTTGCTTGAAAATTCTCGAAAAATAAAATTCCGATTCAAAACCAGACTGAAAGGCAATTTCCGATAACGTTAAATTTGTTTCATGAATTAGTTGCTCCGCTTTTCGTATTTTCAACATTAAGTGGTATTGATTTGGAGCCGTTCCTAAAATCTCTTTGAAAGTTTTTCTGAACCAAACGTAACTCACATTATATCGTGCCGAAAGGATTTCAAAATCAATGTTTGTGTTCCATAAATCATGAATTTCATTTCTTATCTCATTAATTAATTCCTCTTTTTTAGACAACTTTTGTTTTGATAATAAGGCAGAAGCGTACACAATCCCCAATAAGTGAATGAGGTGAAACGAAGATAGTTTTCGGTAGGTATCTTCTTTTACCACAACATTCTCGATGAGTTTCGAAAATGTGGCTAAAAATTCATTGTCAAAACCTACTTTTATAATTGGATTTTGTGGACTAAAGCACTCTTGTTCAAGGAGATAGCGGGGATAAGTTCCCGTGAACCCTACCCAATATTCTTCCCAACCCGTGCTTTCCTTCGGGCGATAACGATGCCAAACGCCTGGATACAAGAGAATAATTGTTCCTGCTTCAATGAGTTGAGCGGGCAAACCACTCGCTTCAAAAAAACCTTCGCCCTTCGAGATATAAATTAACTGAAACTCGGTTAGGCTTCGCCCCTTTTCCCACTCAAAATAATAAGAATCTGGATGGCTCATATCTGGATATGGGTGATTAGCAGGATGAATGTTATGTCCCAAGTTAACCACGCTGATTCCTAAACTTGTATCAATTTCGTCTTCGGCTAATTTAAAATATTTCTTAAATATCTTCATATCAAAAAGTACAAATTATTTATCAAAACGTCTATTTAATTTATGATAAAAATACGATTATTTTGTGAATAAATTATAATATATACAAAATATCAACTTTTTAAACAAAATAATTATTTATAATTTACACAAGTTGATACATTAAATCTTTAATGTTTACAAGTTTCCAACATACCAGGAATGATTAATTTAACTCCTTAAACAACATTTCGATAATATGAAAAAAAAGTTACTACAGACTCTGGATATCTATAAAACCATAGTCAATTGGTTAATTCTGACGATATTATTTAGCACAAATACTTTCGCCCAACAAACAATTACGGGAAAAATAACTGATTCTGAGAATAATCAAGGTTTACCAGGTGTGAACATTGCCATCAAAGGTACAACTACTGGAACATCAACGGATGGTTCGGGAAATTACCGTTTATCAGTTCCAAAAGAAAAGTCTATCTTGGTTTTTAGTTACGTGGGTTATCTAAATCAAGAAGTTGCCATTGCCAACCGAACCTCGATAAATGTTTCGATGGTTTCTGATAATCAAACGCTTTCAGAAGTGGTTGTTGTGGGATATGGAAATCAGGAACGTAGAGACGTAACGGGGGCGGTGGCAACCATCAAAACTCAAAATCTTAAAGACCTGCCCGTAACCAGTATTGACCAAAAAATGGCAGGTCAAGTGGCTGGCGTTCAAGTAAATCAGGTTTCGGGAGCTCCTGGTTCCGCTCCCGTGATTCGTATTCGTGGTTCGGGTTCATTGGGTGCGGGTGATGATCCGCTTTATGTAATTGATGGTTTTCCAGTAACTAACTTTTACAGTAAATTTTCCAATCCATTAAGTACTATTTCACCCGACGATATCGAATCAATTTCTATTTTAAAAGATGCTTCTTCAACCGCCATTTATGGGTCAAGAGGTTCCAATGGCGTCATTTTAATTACTACTAAAAAAGGGAAGACAGGAGCTGCAAACATCGAATTTAGTGCTTATACGGGCATTCAAACCATTGCCGAACGCAACCGTGTAACGATGCTAACGTCCGAACAATTCGCTCAAAATCGAATTGATGGACAAGTGCAGTTGGCGGCAATTAGAGGACTTCCCTACAACATCAATAACGTGGCAGAAATTTACAGGAATCCATCAGCATTAGGAAAAGGTACTGATTGGTTTAAGGAATTAACCCGTGATGCCCCGATGCAAAACTATAATTTGAGCATTACAAAAGGCACTGAAAACCTGCGTTCAGCCATTTCAATTGGATATTTTAACCAACAAGGTACTTTGCTGAATAACGATTTTCAGCGTTTTACGATGCGGGCAAATATTGATGCTAATTTAAGCAAAACCATCACCGTAGGATTAAATATTGCTCCTTCTTTTTCAATTAGAAATTTGGTTGAAGCCGAAGGGCATTTTGACCAAGGAATTATAACGCAAGCCTATTTAAACAGCCCACTGCCAACGGTTTATCAAGTCGATGGCAGTTTCACGCCGAACGTCACTTCGCCAGGTATTTTTAACAATGCCAATCCCGTAAATATGTTAGTGAATACAAAGCGACTTGCCAATAATTTTCGTAGCCTTGCCAATGTTTATTTAGGGATTGAAATTATCCCAAATTTAACGTTCAGAACAACTTTTAATGCGGATATTATGTTCGACACGCAAGATAATTTCATTCCTTCGTTTGTGGGAAGTTTTCGTAATCCACCACCCGTACCAGCAAGGGGAAATAATTATTCGGCTCGTACTTTTAATTGGCTTTCTGAAAATACCCTTTCTTACTCAAAAACACTCAAAAACCATCGCATGACTGGTTTGTTAGGATATTCAGTACAAAAAGAAATAAGCAATAACTTTTTCGTTAACGGAAATGGATATGCTGATGATGTAATTCAAACCATTGGAGCGGCTTTACCGATCGGAGTTACGGCTGGAACGGGTAATCCAACCAGTACGGGCGTTGGTTTTGGGAGTAGCAATAATGTTGGAAATGGCAACGGAATCGGTAGTGGAAAGTCTGCATTACTTTCTTATTATGGTAGAGTTACCTACGCTTTCAAAGACAAATATTTATTCAATCTGGCAGTTCGGACGGACGGTTCTTCAAAATTTGGGTCAGAGAACCGCTGGGGAACGTTTCCATCGGCTTCGATTGGTTGGAGAATTTCGGAAGAAGGTTTCTTTCCGAAAGGTAATGTGGTCAGCGACTTGAAACTGAGAGCAAGTTTTGGTTTGGCAGGTAACAATAACATCGGAAATTTTACTTCGTTACAACTTTTGGGACTTGATAATTACGTAATTGGTGGTAAAATTGTGACTGGACAAGCCTTAAATTCACTCGGAAATTTGAACTTGGGTTGGGAACAATCCAAGCAAACGGATATTGGTTTGGATGCCTCTTTATTAAAGGGAAAAGTCAATTTGGTACTTGAATTTTATGAGCGTTACACCCAAAGTATGCTCCAAAATATTGACATACCCGCTTCTTCGGGTTTTTTAACTTCGTTTACCAACCTTGGAAATGTTAGAAATCGTGGTGTAGAAATTTCATTCAATAGTAGAAATCTCAACAAAGGGAAATTTCATTGGGACACAGATTTTAATATTTCATTCAACCGAAATAATGTTATAAATTTAGGCAATCGGGCGAGAATTGTATCGGGTGAAAATAATAGTAGTGTAACTGTAGTTGACCAGCCGATGGGAATGTTTTATGGTTACAAAAAAGCGGGAGGATTTTTCACATCAGTTGATGATTTAGCAAAATATCCCCGTAATGCGGCTCAAACCATTGGCAGTATTCGCTTCCAAGACATCAATGGAGATGGAAAGATTGATGGTAATGATTTGACCGTTATTGGAAATCCTTATCCTGACTTCACTTGGGGTATGACTAACCGTTTAACCTACGGAGATTTAGATTTTTCTGTATTATTAAATGGCTCGCAAGGTGGACAAATCTTTGATTTTTATAAGCGATTTGCTTATAATCAGGACGGAGTTTTCAACCTTCACGCTGACGTCTTAGAGGCTTACAAAGACGTAAATAATCAGGGTAGTGGTAATGTACAAAGTACGGGTTCAGCCTTGGCAGGCGATTCATTTTCAAGGAGTTCGAGTGATGCTTGGGTGCAAGATGCTTCGTACATGGTGGTAAGAAATGTAACGTTAGGGTATAATTTTAAACCTAAAAAGTACGCAAAAGGATTTCGTTTATACTTCTCTGGACAAAATTTATTGACCGTAACGGGCTACAAAGGCGGTTTCCCAGAAGTTGGATTTAATGGCTCAAATTCATTAGCTCCTGGCGTAAACTTTGGTAGTTATCCAATTGCTGCTACTTACACACTTGGATTTAATTGTAAATTTTAATTAAGAAACAACATGAAAAAAATAACGATACTTTTACTCACTTTTGCCTTAGTTTCTTGCAAGAATAATTTCCTTGAATTAACGCCCGATACAAATGGTTCGGTAGGCAATTTTTACCAGACAAAAGACCAATTTATTCAAGCCGTCAATTCGGCATATTCACCCCTACAAAGTATTTACAACAATAATATGTGGCTTTTTGCGGAAGTTCGCTCGGATAATACTTCTTACCAATTAAACACAGGCGATCGTTCTGGAACACCACGGGAGGAAATTGACGAATTCCGTGATAATGACCAAAATACTAATATTCAGGCGTTTTTTAATAGTAGTTATCAAGGAATTGGCCGTTGTAATTTATTATTAACTAAGATTAAAACGGCAACTTTCGACCAATCATCTCGCAATCAGGTTGAAGGAGAGGCTCGTTTTTTGAGGGCGTATTATTACTTTAATTTAACGAGAGTTTTTGGTGATGTGCCTTTAATTTTGAAAGAAGTAGCCTCACCCGAAGAAGCCTTTACCACGGCTACTCGTGTGTCAGAAGCCCAAGTTCTAACGGCTGTGATTGATGATTTGAAGGATGCAATTACAAAATTGCCCGCAAAATATACTGCCTTAGATTTGGGAAGAGCCACTTCGGGGGCTGGGAAAGCCCTTTTGGGAGAAGTGTATATTTCGCAAAAGAATTATACTGCCACCACCGAGATTTTGAAAGGAATTGAAGCCGATGGAGGATATTCGTTAAACACAAACTATGAGGATAATTTCAAAAAAAAGAATACTTCGGAATCAATTTTTGAAGTGCAATATGCTGAAGGCGTGGGTAATAAATGGAGTACGTTCATTTACACTTTTGCTCCTTTTAACTCTGGAACTTTAGCCACGGGTTATGCCCTAGGAGCAGGTTCAGCGGCAGGTTGGAACATTCCTACGCAAGATTTAATCAATGCTTATGAGCCAACGGATAAACGTTTCATGGCATCTATCAACCAAAATTTTACCGATCCCACGTCCAAGAAAATTATCCCCTTTATTCAAAAATATTCAAATCCGCCGTATTTGGAGCGATTTAATACGGGGGATAATTTTATTGTTTCTCGATTGGCAGATGTTTTATTAATGCAAGCTGAAGCCTTGAACGAAGCAAGTTTCCCAAACGCAGATGCTTTTGCTTTGCTCAATCGGGTGCGAACAAGAGCGGGACTTCCTTCAAAGACTGCCAATAATACGGATGCCAAGTTAAGAGTGGCTTCACAAGTGGAATTCAGAACGGCAATTGCTCAGGAACGTAGAATTGAATTGGCTTTTGAAAATCATCGTTGGTTTGATTTGGTGAGAACGGGACAGGCAGTTCCCGTAATGACGGCTCATGCAGTGGCTGAAAAAGCATCAAAAAATTATATTTTGCCGAATTCCTTCATATCAATACCGTTGAAATTTCCTTATCCATTTAGGGAGACACAGATTACAAAATAGTGTATGATGATACTCTTTTAATTCGTTCAGAAAATCACGTAAGTTGTCCTTTAAAAGGGCAACTTACGTACTCAACGAATCAACACCCTTTGAATCTTTCAATGACATCGTTGAGATGAAATAAAATCAATCCCTAAACCATGAAATCAATCTTCAAAACATTCCTTTTCGTTTTTTTTTGCCATTACGCATCAGCCCAAATTTCTGACAAAACATTTCAAAATCCGCCTTCAAAGTATGGAATTCGCTGTTGGTGGTGGTGGCTCAATGGTAATGTGACCAAAGAAGCAATAACCAGAGATTTAGAAGAAATGAAAGCCAAAGGGTTCAGTGGAGCGTGTATTTTTGATGCTGGCGGACAAAATCAAAGAGGTAACGGTGATGTTCCAGAGGGACCCTTATGGGGTTCGCCCGACTGGCGAGCATTATATTTGCACGCCATCAACGAAGCCGACCGATTGGGTTTGGTGATGTCATTAAGTATTCAAAGTGGTTGGAATTTGGGTGGTCCAGACATTACTCCCGCCGAAGCTGCCAAACAAGTAGTTTTTTCTGAAATAAACGTGAAAGGGGGCTCTAATATCCAAAAAATCCTGCCCCAACCCAAAGGACACGAAGGTTTTTACCAAGATATTATTGTATTGGCAATTCCTACAAAAAATACCACTAACAGATTGAAAATCAGAAGTTTTGAAAATAAAGTTGCTACCCAAGAAGTCGGTTGGTCGGTTCCTGAAACTCGCCCACTTTTAACTGATACTACTGCCACCGAAGGAGAAGAAGATGCCAAATTATCCCAGGTATTAGACCTTTCAAACGAAGTAAAAGGTGGAGTTTTGAACTGGAATGCTCCCACAGGAGACTGGACAATTATTCGCTTCGGCTATTCTGCAACGGGTAGAGATGTTTCCACTTCGAGTGGTAAATGGCAAGGTTTGGTAATTGATTATACCAGTGAAAAACATTTCAATCGCTATTGGGACACCAATGTTGAACCATTATTAAAAATGATTGGCGATAAGGCGGGCAGAACGTTAAAATATTTACAAACCGATAGCTTTGAAGCGGGTGGCATGAATTGGTCGGATAAATTTGAGGATGAATTTAGGAAACGTCGTGGCTATGACCCTTTGCATTATTTACCGATTTTAGCGGGAAAAAT
>JACMRQ010000446.1 GCA_014376355.1 Arcicella sp.
TGAAATTACGCCCATTGGAAGGTCAGCAGTGTGGGTGTGTCTGAATAATCGCTCTCTTAAACCTGTTAAAAGTGGGTCAAGTTTGGTCAAAAATTCTTCCGATGGTAAACCCTCAAATTCTTCGTGCCAAAGTGCTTTATGTCCTGCCGCACAACGTGAACGATTAAGTGTCAACGGATTAGTATTTCCAGTTAAAACAGCAGAAATCCAATCACAATGTTCAACCCATGAAAATGCTTTTTCCCGAACGTCTTCATCTACACGTAAAGTGCGAAGTATTTTTGCCCAAAACCACTCGGATGAGTAAATTCCACCAACATATTTAGTAAAATCAACGTCCCAATGATGAGCGAGTTGATTGATTTCTTCTGCTTCTGCATTGCCAGTATGATCTTTCCAAAGAATAAACATTCCATTTGGATTAGTGGCAAATTCGGGAAGCATGGCTAAAGGAGTTCCGTTTTCATCCACTGCCACGGGCGTTGAACCAGTCGTATCAACTGAAATTCCAATAATATTTTGCTTAACTTCTTCCGAAACATTTTGCAAAGCTGCTTTAATTGCCCCTTCCAAACCTTCTAAATAATCAAGAGGATGTTGTCTAAATTGTGAGGTTGATGGATTACAGTATAATCCTTTTTTCCATCTTTCATAATGATGAACGGATGTGCCTACGGTTTCACCAGTTTGGGTATTAACAATTAATGCCCGAACTGAGTCCGTACCGTAATCTACTCCTATCGTAAATGTATTCTGCATTTTCAATTATATTCGTGTTGTACTGACACATTTTAGAATTTAAAGATACTTAAATATAATGATTTATTACCGCATCGAATCAGAGATAAAGTAGTGAAATGCGTTAAATTGTTTCAAATATTTTTCTTTGTTAAGAGAATATAAAATGGCTCTTTTAGTGGCAGAATTTTGATTTTTTTCGCCCGTATCTAATAATAAATTTGTTGAGACAATTTTTCTGCTAAAATTTCTTCTGTCCATGGGCGTATCATAAATTGCTTCGTATAACTTTTGGAGTTGAGGAATTGTAAATTTCTCGGGTAATAATTCAAAACCAATCGGATGCAATGCAGCTTTATAACGAAGTCGTTCCAAAGCTAAATCCACCATTTGATTATGATCAAAAATCAATTGTGGTCTGTCTTTCAAACTTATCCAATTAGCATTATGATTTCTTACCGCTTCTTGATCGTATTCATGGATATTAATTAAAGCAAAAAAACAAATAGACAAAGTCCGTTCTACTGGATCCCGTGCCACTTTACCGAAGGTTTGAACCTCCTCGAAATATATATCTTTTAAACCTGTTAAGTCAAATAAAATACGATTTGTGGCTACTTCAAGGTCTTCATTAGCTTCCAGAAATCCACCCATCAAAGACCATTTCCCTCTTTCGGGATCAAAATTTCTTTTAATAAGTAATAGTTTAATATCTTCGCCATCGAAGCCAAATACAATACAGTCAAGTGCTACAAGTATTCGATTAGTATGAGGGTAATTTGTCATAGAAATTTGCTAAAAGGTAATTTTTACCAATAAATATTTTCACTAATCAAACAAATATTCCTCAAAAAAGCAAAAATGGATAGATTTTCTTTACATGATAAGCATCTTTAAAGGGTCTTATTTAGTTTATTGTCCGCTAAAAGAATCCTCAAAAATGACCCACTTTTTCTTGAATTTCAATTCCCAAATTTTAAAAGTTGGTTGTCCGTCTTTTTGGGAATCGTAGTAATGAGTAGAAACAATATTTTTGCCATCTTTTATCATCAAAGCAAAATGCCCTGGACCTATAATATTTGCGTGGGTTGCCAAAACTGTTGTGCCACCACCTTTGGTTAAATCCCGCTGTTCTTTGTCTAAATAGGGTCCAAATATAGACGTAGATTTTCCTACTACTATCCTGTATGTACTATTTAGTCCTTTACAGCATAAGCCATTATTTGCAAAAAGAAAATAGTCGTCTTGATTTTTAATTATATAGGCTGCTTCCCAATCTGATTCTCTACCGCCCGCAATTTTCTTAATTTCACCCTTGGTTTTTCCCGAAACTGAATCAATTTCTACCACGCCGATTCCACCGTGAAAAGACCCATAAGTCAGGTAATGTTTATGGTCAGTATCTCGAAATAATCCTGCATCAATGGCATTAAAATCAGTTTTTTTACCAGATTTAACCACCATTCCCAAATCTTCCCAGCCGTAATTTTCAGCCTGTGAATCCAATGATTTTGAACGAACCACTCCAATGGCCGAAACCGGCGAGCCAAATGAAGAACATGAATAGTAAAGGTAAAAATAACCATTCATATAAATCACGTCAGGAGCCCAAAAATGCCCTTTAAAATCCTTCAGAAGTTCCGATATCCAAGTTGGGAATTTATCTTTTTCAAAAACAGGTTTTCCTAATTTCCAATTTTTTAAATCGCTTGAATAAACTGCTTGAATCCCATTTCCTGTTGAGAAATAAAAGTATTTTCCTTGGTCAAAATGTACCGTACTCGGGTCATGAGTACGAATTTCATCGTTTTGAGCTATGCAAGGAAACATCCCAAATACCATCAATAAGCTACCAACTAAATAAATGAGTCGGCAATTTTTTTTATAAATTTTACGCATCTTATTTATCTAAAATTTTGAATCTATACACAGTGAAAGATTTAGCGGGAAGCATCAAAGTAATCTGTTTCTTTTTGGTATCAATGATTATTTCTTTCTCAATTGGACTAACATTCGTAGCATTTTCAAATGAATTTACCGAATTTAAATTATCATTTTGCATGATAAATGCTTTCGCTTTGGCTTCCATCTTTTTCACACCCGCTAATGAAAGTTCGTGGTTTTGAACATTCCCCGAAACATTGACTATTTTCACGATTACTTCATTACTATTTTTATCCCATGCGGCCGAAGCATAAACGCTGTCTTTGCCTGCTACGGCAACCCCATTTTCTGTCAATGGAAGCACGTGCGTTCCTTTGTGATTGCTGTATAGTTTTTGAACGAAATAGTTTGGCGTTCCGTAACTACGCAAATTATCAACCCAAATCAAATCGGGCGTCCATTGCCAGCCTTCAGCATGGGCAAAAAGTGGAGCGTACGAAGCCATCTGAACTACGGCAGCATTGCGTTCTAATCCTGTCATAAAAGCGGCTTCCGACATTGCACATTGCCACGTATTTTTGTTATCAATGCTTACCGTTTTGTCACTTTGAGCCGCCCATTCTCCCGCAAAAATCTTTGAACTATTGCGGTCATAATTATCATAACGAGAAGCATTTTCCAAAAACCATTCTGGACGACGATAATAATGTTCGTCAATAAAATCTACTTTATTTGCTCGCAGTTCCTTATCTAAAAAATCAAATCGGTCGCCACTTGGGTCAGTACCCGAACTGGTAATTATCTTGAAGTTAGGGTATTTTTCCTTAATAGCTTTTTGGAATATTTTCAAGCGTTCTACGTATTGAGGTCCCCAGTTTTCATTTCCAACGCCCATCATTTTTAGGTTAAATGGTTCTGGATGTCCCATTTTTGCTCTCATGCTTCCCCATTTAGAAGTAGTATTTCCATTGGCAAACTCAATTAAATCAAGGGCATCCTGTACGTACGGGTCCAATTGGTCGAGTTCCACTAACTCGGCAGTATTAAACTGACACGCCATTCCACAATTTAAAATTGGTAAAGGTTCGGCTCCAATATCTTCGGATAATTGAAAATATTCAAAAAAACCAAGACCAAATGTTTGAAAATAATCGGGAGCAGGGCGATGAGCAAA
>JACMRQ010000447.1 GCA_014376355.1 Arcicella sp.
ATTGAAAATGAAACTTGTTCTAAAAATTCAATAACAAAATCAGTATTGATATTTTTTGTAGTGGTCTTGAAGATAAATTCATTTTTACGAGATAGTAAACCAAAGCAATTGAGCTGTTTGCCATGATTGGCAGTAATACCGACTTTTCCATCTTTGAACTGCCAATTGTATAAAATTGATATACCAGTAGAATCGTAATCAGATTGATAGCGTCTTATCCAAATATTAACTTGATTTTGGCTCTTTATGCCAACGATTTGACAAATATCTTTGGTTAGTTTTTCTGATGATTTCAAAAGTATCATCCGACAACGTTGACGAAACGAATGACTATCACCTGTTTTGGAACCGTGTTCTAATTCTAAACGTTGTTCGTTAGTTAAAATGACTTTAAGTATTCTGCCCATAAAAGTAAAATTATAAACAAATTTAATAATATCAATTTATTTATTCCTAATACTTATTTCAATTAACGTATATAGAATATAGTTATTTTTTGGGTTCAATTTTTATGGATAATTTTTTTTATTAAAAAAGCCCCTTCAATAAACAGTTTTAGATTTTTATACTACTGTTAAGCCATTTCGCTGTAAAAAAAGACAATTAAGAGAATTATTGGCTTAATAATGGATTCTATTTATGTGAAATAAGGGAATGTTGTTAATATCAATGTTCATATATTATTGTAAAACAGTTCTAAAATAGAATTGATGCCTATTGTGATCCATTACTCCAATTTAAGAAAAAACCCTAATAAACAGCTTGAAAATCCCTTCGTATACTTCTGGCAAACCCTTTGATATTTTCATTTTCATCATTGATGAGTTCATTACACCAGGCAGCCAATTTATCTCCTTCTTTCTCCTTCATCAGCCTTCTAAAATTTAAAACGGTGTCTCTTACCTTCTTAATGATAGGATTGTATTCCAATAATTTCGCTAAATATGCCCTTGGTAACTACTATGTTTAAAGCCTTGTTCTTTAATTTCTTTAAAGAGAACTTTTGTATCTACTATGAATTTTGAAACTAATGGTCTGACACAAAGGGCAACAACTTGAGATTTGACAACTACACACCTCAAAATCAATATTTGTAGTTATATTATGAAATTTGAGTAACGTAAAATCCAGTTCAGATGGCAAAAATAGTGATTGTTTCATCCGCCAAAACTATGCTAAAAATACAGCTTTCACCAAAATTAACGAAGAACCTCATTCGCAAGAATATACATATAACCACGCTTTGTGAAACTTCGACTGAATAACATCTGAAACCCTTTACTTTTGTCCCCATTAACAAATCCACTCCCGTGAATAAATACTATCAAAGGCCGTTTTTTTTAAGGTATCGCCGCTGATACAACTCTTGGTTCAAAGGGTATTTTTGGAGCGTTGTAATCCCAGTAGGGCACCAAATCTTTGAGCATACTTGAGTTATTTAAGATGAAGTTGCCAATTTTTTCTGCTTGTTGCAAATATTTTTTGTCGCCTGTTTCACGAAAGCACATCGTGTAAGCATACAACCCCCAAGCCTGTCCTCTTGCCCAAGAAGAAGCATCATTGTAACCTTGATGGGTATTTTTTTTAACAACTTTACCCGTTTTTGGATTATACGCAATCACGTGATATGAGCTAAAATCTGGTCTGAAATGATTTTTAATCGTTGTATTGGCATGGCTCACGGCAACTTTATAGAAAAAAGAGTCTTTTGTTTATTTAAATGCCCAAAATAGCAATTCAAGATTCATCATATTGTCTATAATCACGGGAAAATCCCAAACTTCGACGTGATAAGTCCCAAGAGCGAATACACCCAACCTTAGGATTGAAACGAGTAATCAAAGTACGAGCCGACTGAATCATTATTTCACGATATTTTGGATTTTTAGTTAAGCGATGGCAATTCCCAAAGCTGCAATATATTTTAAATCCCATGTCGTGACTCGTATCATTATTTTTCTCTTGCTCCAATGGCTCAGTAAATTTTTTCGCTTTTTCAAGCCATTTTTTGTCCTTAGTAAGTTAGTACATATACCAGAGATTTCCTGGGAAGAAACCACTTGTCCAGTCCTTAGGAGCCACTAAAACCAAACCAAAACAAATACTAAGGACTAAAATGTATTTCTTCATCTTTATAATTATTTACTCGTGTTACGCAGAACTTCATTTTAGTCAAAGGATTGAAATCCGTTGCAAAGTATCTGTGCGTAACATGAATTATTTAATAAAATTTATTCAACGGCATAGTCTTTTCTTTTGATTTTACCGACTACCTAATCTATTAAAATGATGTTCAAGTTAAATTTCTTTCAATGCCTGCTGTACCTCTTTCAAAAACTTACTTACTTTTTCTTTGGGATCGCCTTTTCCGAGTGTTTCGATTGGTAGATAACCCCTGTAACCCGATTCTTTAATGATTTTAAATAGCCTTTTTAAGTCTGTTTTTACTTCTATTCCATCTACAAAAATATTTTCTTTTACTTGCCAGTTTACTGCATATTGCACCGTTTGAGAAATTTGAGCGTAGGGGTCGCCTTGTCGGTAACTTCCCGTGTCTAATATCAAACCGAACCACTCCATATTAACCATTTTGATTACTTTAATAGCATCTTCTGCTGTTTGTATAAAATCATTATGGTTTTGAATAGCCACAATTACACCATGCTTTTGTCCATATTCTACACACTCACGAATGTCTTTAACCATCCATGTTGCTATTTGATCCCAAGTATATTCTTTGGGTCTAAGCACCCCCGCAAAAACACGAATAACAGGAGCTCCTAATTTAGAGGCTACTTCAATCCAATTTTTAATCATTTGCACATCTGCTTTACGTTTTTCAGGGTCGGGGTTGGTATAGTCATTTCTAATACCCGTCCCTGAGATTGCTAAGCCCAATAAATGAGCTTTTCGCTTGATATGATAAATGTATTCGTCAGATGGAATTTGCGGATAATTTGGAAAAAAGTAACCAGTTAAATCTACACCGTCGAAGTTTTGTTCCGCACAGAAATCTAATAAATCGTCTAAATTCATAGATTTATCAGTCAATGGCGTACTAAAAGAAAAAGCATTTAAACTCGTTTTTAGCTTACTTCTTTTTGACTTATTTTCGGCAAGTAAAGCCTTTTTGCCCTCGTTTTCTGTTAGAAATGAGCCAATGGCTGGTACAATCATGATGGATTTAACAAAATCCCTTCTTGTGGTTTCGAGTTTCATAGTTTATTTATTTAATATTTAATCTTTTCCATTTTTCCAATGCAGGATATCACCCTTAAATCTGGTAAGTGCTCTCATTTCGGATGGAATACCCAAGTCTCCCCGTGTATAAAGCAATGAAGAAAAGGATGTCAGGCTTCTTTTGCAAATCACCGTATGATTTTTTTAAAGACTGATTATAACATGCTTTCAAAAGGGAAATGGCTACTCCGCATAGGATAAAGGCTATTTTCTTGAATATTATGGCTGTATTTTATTTGTTTAAAAATCCTATTTGGCAGGTTTCCAAGGCCAAGGTTTTGCTTTGGTTCTGATGGCTTCTTTTCCCATTTCTGAGCCATTTCTTTGGTCATGTCTGCGTATTTTGTTACCAAATTGACATGATTGCCAAACAAGTTGCCATAATGTCAATCAGATGGGAAGACTGAGTTCTTAATTGTCCTTTTGCAGGAATACCTTTGGGCCAGTGAACTATCAAAGGAGAAGCGATTCCGCCTTCGTGAGTATATTGCTTATAACTTCTAAAAGGCGTATTGGATACATTTGCCCATTCTTCGCCATAAGTTGACCACGAGTTGGCATCACTTGGCATTAGTACATGATTGGCGTTGCTTTGAGCAGATTCGTGAGTTCCAGCCAATAAGTAGTTTTTGCAACCCATTGCTACTGGTCTTATGGCGTTTTCTACCAAATTATTACCAATTTCTAATAACCCGTCGAGCATATAGTTTCCCAACTCGTCCCAACGATCAAAAGTGTACTGCATAGCTTTACCGATTATACTTTTGGGCAAGGTCTTCTTTAGATTTTGACTTATCCATTTTCCTATCAGATTATATACTGGTAAAGCTTTTTCTATTCTCAAAGCTTTTCTTTGGTCAGCATCGAGATTATCTTCTTTGGCTTGTCGTTCGATATGGTAGAGTTCTTGAATTAGCTTCATGGCTATTTCTGCCTTGATTTTATCGTTTGGCAGGGCTTCTTCAAATTTACGGCGAGCGTGTGCCCAACAGGCAAGCTGAATGATATTTTCAGATTTTGCCAGTTTTTCATAACCTGAGTAGCCGTCTGTTTGCAAATAACCACTGAAGTTTTTTAATACAGCCTCTGGATA
>JACMRQ010000448.1 GCA_014376355.1 Arcicella sp.
AAAACTGTTTTTATGATAAACAACTACATCAATCGGATAATCCACATCACTTGCACTTACTTGAGTGGCATCAAATGATAAAAAACCTAATTTTAAGGCTTCCTCAATTGAAGTTTCGTAAGTTAAAGTTCTGTTTAACAGAGGTTTGCCATAATTTGAATTACCAATGATTTGATACTTTAAACCTTCGTTTATTTCAATCCAATTACCTTCTGGAAATACTAAAAACAGTTTATGCTCTTCATCTTTTTCCATTTGTCCACCCACGATTGAGTGTAAATTAAACTTATATCCTTCAGCTTTTAAGCTCGCTTTGTCTTCATCTGCCACCTTTCTAATCATCTCTGCAAAGGCATTAACGGCTTCAAACATATAATCAAACTTAAAGCCTTTTTCTTTGGTCAATTGATTGAAATAAATAATTGATTTATCTCTGATTGACCGCAGACCAGCCGTCATAATAAAAAGCGTATGATTACCAATTTGGTGGGTGGAAATCTTCTTGTTTGAGTAAACTTCCGTGCCAGCCGTAATTCGATTGTCGGCAATGGCAATTAATCCATCTTTTACTTTAATTCCTAAGCAATATGTCATTTTGTGGTTGATTGTGGGGCGATTGTTTTTGCAAATGTAAAAAACTCCTTACTGATTCACCCTAACATTCATTAATTCTTGTTCAATAACTGGTTTTAAATCGAAATATGTTTTGAAAATGGCAGCACCAACGGCGTTGTTTTTCTCTTGAAATTCATCCAAATACTGATGTAGTCCTAACTTAAAAATATCTTTTACCTCCGTAAATTCCACTTCTGAACGTAATTTGCTTAATACTTTTTCCGCAGGATTTGAATAGGAATTAGTAATGGCAGTTCCCGATATTTCATACAAAGACAATTCCGCTTGACGAATACAGTGCATCACCGAACGAGGGAATTTCTTATCCAATAATAAAAAGTCTGTAATTGCTGTCGGATTCAAGATTTGGTACTGCTGACGGAACATGTTATAGGCACTTACTGATTTCAAAACCGCTGACCAAAGCAATAAATCCAATGGCGAACCAACGGCATCAATTTCTGGAAGAAGCGTGAAATATTTTACGTCCAAAAAGCGTGTAGTCTTGTCGGCACGCTCTAAAAGCCTTCCCAAACGTCCAAAATGCCATGCTTCTCCTCTTGTAATTGTGGAATCTACAATGCCATAAAATAATTGACTTCCTGATTTAATATTTTCCAAGAACCCTTGATAACGAGCTAATTCCCACGATTTACTATCAATATCCGCATCTTTAACAGTCCAATAAATCTGATTGACATATTCCCACATTTCTCTGGAAATACTCTCCCGAATTGTTCTTGCATTCTCCCGAGCTTCATATAAACAAGACAAAATTGAGTTCGGATTTCGACTATCAAAAGCCATAAAATATAGAACATTTTCACGGGATGGAGCGTCATAATGCTTCTCAAAAATATAATTATCTCCCGTAGCAACAATTAAAGGTTTCCATTGTTCGGGAACATTAGGCGGTAAATCTAAGGCAAGATTAAAATTTACCGAAATAAAACGGGCGTAATTATCGGCACGTTCAATGTACCGATTCATCCAATAAACGGAATTTGCGACTCTACTTAACATAGGTTTATATTTTGTTGAATGCTTGATTGTATTTCTATAAATGTAGTCGAAAAATCTATTCATCCAATGTTTTAGCGTATTTTGTTTTTATTTCATCAGCCTAACCAACAAAATTTCAATCGCCAAAAATAATAAAGCAGCCATCAGAAAATACTTCCAAAGTGCTACACCAAAATTTTGATCCTTAAAACTTTTTACAAAATCAGCATCGTCTAATTTATCAAAAACTTGCACATTTTCATTTCCACTAAAGATATTTTTCAATTCATCAGTACTATAAAAATCCATCATTGATTCCTTATTATCATGATTGAAAGCGACTAATCTTTCTACTTTTCCATCTAAAATTAAATCATAGTATCCTGATTCAATAGATTGATTATCAGCTAATTGATTGGCTTTTGGAAGTTCAATTGTCAGTTGTTTTCCGTTGAGGTTTTGTATAGGAATAATTTCTAATTTTCCTTTTCGTAATTTAAAACTTTCCGTTTTGGGAATGTCATTCACTTCAACCGTAAAAGTGTTCTGTTCAAACGAGTAAGCCATTGGTTCTTGACGTACACTCAACGCTGCAATTTTATACATAATAGGTACAAAAAGAGCATTTCTGGCAAAATCTCCAAATTGAACATCCAAAGGTGAGGCAGTTAAATAAACCTTTCCTTTTCCTGCCTTCGAAACAGTTAAAAATGGTTGATTATTTCTGAAACTTAATAATTTATCACCCATTGCTTGCCACGACAAAACACTCCCTTGATTGGGCATTTGGAGTAATTCTTTTTGGGTGGAATTATCAAAAATATCTACGAAAAATGAAGACGTTTTTACGGGTTCAGCTAAGGGCGTAAAATCTGTTTGAGTAGTTACTTTCGATTGAATTCCACGAATATTAAACACGCCCATGAAACTATTATAATTCTGAATGTCAGGTGTTTGCGAAGGAATGATGAATAAACTTCCTCCCGAACGAACAAAATCTTGCACGGCTGTTTTGATACTTCCATCTATGTTTTGTACTCCTTCCAAAACCACTAAATTAGCCGTTTTAAATTGCCCAATATCGACATTGGAAGCTGAAAAACTTCTGAATGCAAAAACACTATCATTATCAAAAACAGTAGGGACATATCGCCCTGTGGAAGCCTGCCCGAAGAGATGAAGAACCTTGATAGTTGGTGCGGCATTTAACACAAAATAATAATCATTATCAAAAGTTATTGGTGTGTCATCAAAAGAAATTCTTGCTTTTTTGAATCCTTTATTTTTTACGGTAAATGAAAAATTTGCAATCGTAGCAGACTTCGCTTGAATGCTGGCAATGGTTGATGAAACTTGCTTATCGTCAATAAAAAATTTCAATTGTAAATTCTCAACGGCACGCTCACCTGTATTAAATAACTTGACAGTCAGTTGATTAGCTGACATTTCACGGACAAATGGCGTACTCATCCAAACCGAATCCACGAATACGTTTTGTAATGCCTTTGCTTGCACAGGAACAATAAAAAGTCTTGAAGTAGAATCTAATTTAAGTTTCGATAAATCGCCCGAAGTAGATTTTTGAAAATCTGAAAACCATAAATATTGATTGCCTCCTTGAGAATTATGTTTTGAGGCTAAACTCGCCTGACGTTTCAGAATATTCTCGAATGTTCGAGGTGTGTGAGTAAACTTAATGGTAGTTGTGCGGTCTTTGATAGTTTGAGTATTACCAACGCTGTGTTCGTCCGAAGAAAAATCATTAGTAATTAATTGTAACTGAGAGCCTTGCGGAAAAGCCGTCAATAATTCTTCGACTTTGCGAATAGATTTATCTAAATACGTTTTTTTGTCCAATTCGTTCTGCATCGAAAGCGAATTATCAATATAAACACTCGCTACGCCACCTGCTTTTATGCCTTTACCTGATTTGGAAGGCAAAAAAGGTTGAGCAAAAGCAAACACCAAAGCAGCTATAAATGCCATTCGAGTTGCCATAATCAACAGATGTTTGAGTCGGCGAAAGGAGGACGTAGTGGTATTGACAGCTCTTAAAAAAGCGACATTTGTGAAGAACACTCTTTTAGTTCTACGAAAGTTGAACAGGTGAATTATCACGGGGATTGACAAAGTCAAAAGTCCCCAAAGGAAGGTTGGAAATAGGAATTGCATAAATTTTTAATTCATCAAAATATAAAACTACAAAAAAGCAGTGATTGATTTACTTTCAATGATACTTAATCAAAATTTATTCCAGTTTTCACCAAGAAATTAAATAGGCGATAATCTTTCAACGAATCCTATCATTTTGTTTCTTGCAAGATATTTATACCACAAAAAAATCACACACGAAATCGTGTTATCCTAAAATGTAGATAACAAACGATAATTTCGCATAATAATTAATCATTTTCATTAACAAAACATACATTCATGAAGAAATTACGCTTGCTCGGCTGTTTATTTATAGTCTTATTTTCGGCTTGCAAAACCTCTCAAACAGCCACAAATCAATCAACTAAAAATAAGGTTGACATTGCTTTCCTGCACGTAAATGATGTCTATGAAATTTCGCCTTTGGAAGGCGGAAAAGTAGGAGGAATGGCTCGTTTGGCAACTTTACGCAAAGAATTGATTAGTAAAAATTCCAACACATTAACTATTTTGGCGGGCGATTTTCTGAATCCTGCCCTCATCAGTACCTTCAAATACGAAGGTAAAAATATCAAGGGAAGACAAATGGTAGAAGCAATGAATGCCGTTGGTTTTGATTGGGTCGGCTTGGGCAATCATGAGTTTGATTTAGATGAAGTCGATCTACAAAAACGTATTGATGAATCTTCTTTTAGTTGGCTGGCTTCTAATGTTTTAGAGAATAATAACGGTAATTTAATGCCTTTTCATAAAATGGTAGATGGAGTAAAAATTCCATTTCTAAAGACAGTGATTTTAACCTTCAAAAATGCCCAAGGGAAACCCGTAAAAATGGGAATGTTTTCGGTTGTTTTACCTTCTAATAAAAGGGATTATGTGCATTATGATGATTTTTTTGAAATGGCAGTTAAGTCCTACGAAACCTTAAAATCAGGATGTGATTTTGTAGTTGCCATTACTCACTTAAATAAAATGGATGATGTGAAGTTGACGGCAATGTTACCAGACGTTAAACTCGTTATGGGTGGACATGACCATGATAACATGATTGAAAAAATAGGAAATACAGTTATTTCAAAAGCTGATGCTAATGCTAAAACTGCTTATGTACACACTATTTCGTTTGATACTGAAACTAAAAAAGTGTTAATTAATAGCACCCTAAGGAAAATTGACGAATCAATTCCACAAGATTCTGCGGTTGCAGTTGTTGTGAAAAAATGGGATGATATTATGGATATTGCCCTCAAAAAAGTGGGGATGGACAGAAACGATGTAGTAACTCAACTGTCTGAACCTTTGGATGGCCGTGAATCCACCATGCGAAATGGACGTTCTAATTTGGGAGATTTGATTGCAAAAGCTATGACTGCATCTGCTTCAAAACCAGTGGATTGTTCGGTTTTTAACAGTGGTTCAGTAAGAATTGACGACCAATTATCGGGTAGAATTACGCAATTGGATATTATGAGAATTTTACCTTTTGGTGGAAAAATTGTAGAAGTTGCCTTAAAAGGACGATTATTAGAAAAAATATTGGAAACGGGCATGAAAAATAAAGGTAATGGAGGCTTTTTACAGTGGGATAAAATTCGCCATGACGACAATAAAAATGAATGGTTTATTAATGGGAAATTATTGGACGTAAATCAAGATTATTACATTGCCATTCCTAAATTTATGATGGAAGGGAAGGAAACAAATTTTGGTTATTTAACGGCTCAAAATCCTGATTTTCAAAGTATTACAGAATCGGATGAGAAAGATATTAGTGATATAAGAAACGATGTGAGGAAGGTTTTGATTGCGTATTTGAAAGGAAAATAGTTTGATGAAAAAATAAAAATCCCTCACCTAAAAACTAATTCGGGGAGGGATTTTTTTATGAGATAAAAAATGAATATGGTCTGCCTATCGTCTGACCGAAACAACAGTAGGAATTTTATTCTTACTTCTTTTTCTTCAAAGGCGAAGCTGGCATTGCCACTGGTAATTTTGCTGTATAATCAGCAATTCCTTTTTCTACTGCACTTTTCATGCCTGCAAATCCTGGATCAGAACCACCTAAAGCAAGTGATTTTTGTGCCAATTGCAAGGCTTCTGCATAATTTCCTAACTTGCTCAAAATTTGAGCTTTAGTCCATGCGTTCCGAAAGTTTTCACCCCCAGCAATTGATGAATTTGCCATTTTCAAGGCTTGGTCTAATTTGCCCTTTCCTGATAAATATTCTGCCGCAGTACGCATTACATTTGAATTATCATTCGATGCTTTACTAATAGCAGTTTCAATCATTTTAGTCGTTTCAATCATAATTGGAACTACAATTTTCTTGTCAGCCCAAGAAATATTCATATCTGCTGTGCTATCTGATAGACCAGAGAAATCGATGGTGAATGCTTCTGTTCTAGCTACTGTTAGCGGTTTTATAGTTACCCGTAAAGCATCTTTTTCTTGTGAATAACTTTGTTCCTGAGCAGTAATATCTTTGTTGAAAATCAATGTCCAGTTATTTGCTGTTGGAATTGAGAAAATTCCATAAGTACCAGCCGCCAGTTTCTGACCAGCTATCATTACATCGTTAGAAATGGTAATTTGGTTTGTAACATTAGCACCCGTTCTCCAAACTTTATCATACGGCACAACACCACCAAAAACATCACGACCTCTTAATAATGGACGAGAATATTTTACCGAAACGTCAGTTGTTCCAATCACTTGCGAAACAGACGCTCCTGGACTTGGTTGTGGTAAACGAATTTGGGCGGTTGCCGAAAGAGAAATGCCTGTTAAAAGAGCAAAGAATAATTTTTTCATTTGTTGTTTATTTTAAGTTTCCTCAAAATTAACACCATAAATTTTAAAGTGTTTAGTTTTTAGAAGAATTGGTAATTTTTCAGTACAAATTTGTAGATTTGTTCGTAGAATAATAAGTCTTAAAAATAAAAAATGCAAAGAAACTCCCTCCTCCAAAGCTTAGAAAATTACCAACCCTCCACCCAAGAGGAAACACTTTTTAAAGGACAAATGATTGATTTCGTACAAGAAAATATAGCCTGTTTTGAGCGTTCTTTACTCATCGGACACATTACGGGTTCGGCTTGGATTGTGGATAAATCTCGACAATTTACTTTATTGACTCATCACCGAAAATTAGATAAATGGTTTCAAACGGGTGGGCATTGTGATGGTGATTCAGACGTATTGAATGTGGCGATGAAAGAAGCCTTGGAAGAAACAGGGTTGTCCAATATCCAAACGATTAGTTGCAATATTTTCGATATTGATATTCACGAAATTCCTGAGCGAAAAGGCGTGCCTAAACATCTGCATCATGATGTGAGATTTTTGTTAGAAGCTGACATGAACGAACCGTTAATCATCTCGTCTGAATCCTCAGATTTAGCGTGGGTAGAACTCACAAATGTTGTTAAACTTAATAATAGTGAGTCAATTATGAGAATGGTTTTTAAAACAATCGACCAAGAAATGAAATAAAGGAGGGAGAGAAATAGTGAAAATGAATTAGTATTCAACTCCTTCTGCATTTTTCCCTTTTCCCATTCCTCCTCTCACAACGTTTCAATTCTGAAAAACACTGGAATAGCAGGTGTTTCGTAGTATTCAGGGGCTTGTTGGATTTTATCAACCACATTCATTCCTTTGGTAACTTCACCAAAAACCACATAATTTCCATTCAATTTTTGGGCTTCAACTTCATTGGTTACAATATAAAATTCCGTTGGTGAGGAGGCCTTCTCAGGGTTGCCTTCATCATAACGTGCCATTGCAATTGCCCCCCGTTTATGGGTAAGTTCTGGACGATACTCGGGTGGAACGAGATAGTCTAATTGGTCTAAATATTCGCCTCCACCTTGAATGGCAGTTTGATAAACGATTCGATAAAACTTACGACTAACGTAATAATTTGACTTAACTAATCGAATAAAATTGGCTCTGTGAAGGGGTGTCTCAGCATATAATTTTATCGTAATATCACCACCAACGGTTTTAATTACCACCTCATTTTCAGGATTTTGTTTGCCGTATTCAGTCAGAAATGTTTTTGGGTCTTTATTGAAAAGTCGTAAATCTTTTTTGCAGGAAGTGGAAACAAAAATGAATATTAATAATAAAAATATAATTCTTTTTGACATGATAACGTGATTGATGGTTAGTTAATGGTTATCGGTATTATTAGCAAATTTATACCTTTAAATAATTGATTACTAATAATTTATTGGAACAATTTCAAACTAAAACAACGAATAATTATTAACGAATACCTAAAATTAAATTCCTGCTAATTTAGTCAAATTTACGAATTTAACGGTCTGTATTTCGATGGTTTTTCTGTGGTGGTTATCAAAAGTCGGTATTTCATACTCGCTATAATTTATCAATTACTAAATATGTTCAATCAGTTATTAATCAAAAAATCCCTCTCCAAAATTGTGAAGAGGGATTTTTTAGTATGTTAATGAAGAAGGAAATGTGGGATACTTCACTTCGTAATCATCCATTGATTTTGGTTTCTTGAATAATGCTCTAAAAGTGTCGGTCATATAAAAAATATCTTCTACTTTGCTTTTAGCCATTCTTATCAAATAATTATTCAAACCACTTTGTAAGGTACGATTAAAAATATTACGGAGAATAACTAAATCGCCTTCGTGTTCACAAAAATCTTCGACAGCATACATAGTAAATCCTCGGTCATCTGTTTGAGCATTGTATAAAACCAAATGGAAGTTTCTTCCGTGAATAAATGAAATTACTCTGTTCTTAGAATAATCATAAAACATATTATTGGTATCAACCAATAAGTCAAGGATTCTTACCTCATTATTGGTTACATTAAGGTTATCTGTAACGTTTTGATATTGATTTTCGATTGTCATATTTTTGATTTTTTGTTGATTCTTGATTGATCATTCTCATATAGTATTTGAATTTTGTGATTATATATAACATTTCAAAGTATTTATACAGATATTTTTTAACCATTACCTCAGCATCAAAATTTGGCAAAAACCTTATTTTTATAAAAAATGTATTTTTATAAAAATAAGGTTTAAATAAAATTTAGTGAAAAAAATGCAATTCTTTAGGATGTGTATTTAGTAAAATCTATTTCTGCCAAATGACTATTTTTTTAGAGAAATACCCCATTTATTTAACCCTATTTTCAGAAAATAAAGGATTTTAATTATAAAGTTTGTCTTTTTATGAGGAGATAAACATAGGTTTTAAAAGATAGCTTTTAAACAGTAAAAATATCAACCTGCAAGAAATTAGCACCAAAAATCAAGAAATCACTTTTTCGTCTTTCTATTTCACGGTTTCGTCTCAAAATCAAATTAAAACCAAAAAGAGGTCTTAATTTTGAGATTATAAAATACAAATATAAATTTACATGTAGAGAAATGATACACTACTTTTCAATGAATTTCAAGCATTAATTAATTTTTGTACATATTTGATCGTTCTTTCGTAATGTTAACCAAATCTTAGAATTATTCAATTAGTAACCCAAAACAGTTAATTTTTAACACATCAAACTTTTATATTATTATCATTTACAATACTTCATCACAAACAGAAGACTTTTAATTGAGAAGTTTAAAGAGGTTTCACAGCAAAGCCACTCCGATTTTCGGAGTGGCTTTCTTTATTAAAACTATCTCACAAAATATTACGTTACACCTCTGTTAAACATTAATAAAATTTAAAATGGAAAAAATAACAGCATTGTACACTGCAGAAGTCATCAACACGGGTGGACGCAAAGGTCACGTGAAATCAACGGACGGAATTTTAGATATGGACGTATCAATGCCTGTTTCAATGGGTGGACACGGAGGGAAAACCAATCCTGAACAATTGTTTGCTGCAGGATATGCCTCTTGTTTCAACGGAGCAGTAGGAGCAGTGGCACAAGGAAGAAATATCACGGATGCCGCTCTGACGGCAAAGGTTTCGATTGGTAAAGATTCCGCTGGATTTGGTTTATCAGTTGAGCTACACGGAAATTTTCCAAATCTTTCAAAAGAAGAAGCCATAAAATTAATGGAAGATGCTCATCAGGCATGTCCATATTCAAAGGCTACCCGTGGGAATATTGAAGTTCTGCTTTCGGCTAACTGAAAGTAGAAATTGTGAAAGGTAAGTAGGAACGATTTGAAAATCACATTTCTTTTATGTAGTTCAAACGCAATTTTCGCATAAATTACAAATTAGGTACTCCAAGAATTCAAAAAATCTTCCTCATTTTCCAATGTTGAATTTCGCCAAATAATAAATAAGATTCTTCGCAAACTTTATATCCTATTGATAAGTAAAATTTTACGGCATTTTCACGAGCATCAAGGATAATTTCTGTAAATCCTTTTTGTTGAGCCACTTCTTCTAAATAATTCATTAATAATTTGCCAACTCCTTTGCCTTGTATATGGGGTGAAACCGCAACGCAACGAACTTGGCCTTGTGTGGACGTATTTTTTTGCATCCGTGCAACGCCCACAACTTCGTTGGTTTCCGTGTCAACCACCATTGCGTGGTCTGCTTGGTCTTCGTCTTGCAAAACTTCGCTACCTTTCAGCTGTCCCCAAGGTTCACGCAGAACAGTAAAGCGGAGGTCGTAATATTGCTCCCACTCTGTGGAAGTATTTGGTATTTTGATAGTTAGCATATTATTTTAAGTTAAAATGGCACACGTATTAAACGGATTAGACATGGATAAAATCTTTTTATCCATGTCTAATCCGTTTAATACGTGTGCCATAATTTACAACTCTACAACTTCCGTAGAAACTCCTAATTCCATAAAAAGACGTTGCCAATAGGTTGAAATAGCGGGGTTATTTTTCTTTCTGGAAGAAGTAGGTTCAAAAGGTTTGGCGATAAAAATTTGGACTGAACCGATATTTGGTAAAATAGATTTCAACCCAACCGCATCTTCCCTTGCCCAACCCACTGCGGCGGCATCATCAAAGGGAGGATTGATGTGAAAATCTCTGCGATTGGGTGCATTCATGCTTTCCACCATATCCGAAAGAAAATATACTTTCACATTATAACCTTTGGCAATTTCTTTGTCAATTAAAGGCAATGCAGCTAATAAATCCGTACTATTTTTACTGGATGAAGTGTTTTGAGAAGCTAATTGTGCCAAAACGATTTTTTTAAAAATGCTTCGCTCTTTGTCCAGCGACATACCATACTCCGTTGTGATAGCCTCAGAATCGGTTGAACTTGCTCCCGCTAAATCTCCTTTCTCAGTTCGACAAACCAGCTCAACAGCTTTTCCTTTACCTGTGTTTTCATGAACAAAATACACCGCTAATTTGTCACCTTTTGCCTTCACATTTTCATCAATTAGTTGGTTTAGAACCTTGGTATATTTTTCGCTGATGAATTTTTTATTCATATTTACGCTCACTGATTTGTCAATAAAAATCATGGAGCAAGTCTTGGCTTTTTCGATTTCTTCATACTTTTTACCAGCATCCGAGCAACTTAAAATTAGGGCGGTTGTCGGAATAAAAATTAAATACTGTTTTAATTGATTTTTCATGGTTTTCATTCGTGCATTTTGGGCAACGTCTTTCATAATTTGTCAGTGGTTTTTATGTTTGTAT
Organism: Arcicella sp.; assembly: GCA_014376355.1. Taxonomy (GTDB): domain Bacteria; phylum Bacteroidota; class Bacteroidia; order Cytophagales; family Spirosomataceae; genus Arcicella. The sequence continues at coordinate 11,410 of JACMRQ010000448.1, forward strand.
TGCAAAATAATCAGATTATTGTTACAAACGTCAAACGTTAATGTTTATTCACTAATTTTAAGGCAAAATTTATGATGATTGAACACAATAACGGATAATTGGTAACAAACAATATGAATCGAAATCAAAAGATATTTAGATGGGTTTTCGTCATTTTCACCCTTTGCGTTGCAGCAATGGTTGTCCAAATGGCAATGAATACCACGGCACCGTGGAATAAGAAAAAATCGGTTGTGAGAGTTTGGGGAGGAGATACTTTGAAGAGTAAGTAATTAAAGTATGAAAAATATCATTATCATTCTGGGTTCGCCAAATTCTTCTAAAGGAAGACTTAGTAAAATTGCGATTGGTAGGGCAAAAAAATGTCTCGAAATCTTTAATCCAGCAAAGGATATGATTCTCTGTACTGGTGGTTTTGGGCTTCATTTCAATATATCTAAACAACCCCATGCTGACCATTTAAAGCGATATTTGATTAATAATGGCATCTTAGAAAACTGTATTTTACCCTTTGCTAACTCAAGTAATACCGTAGAAGATGCCACAAAAGCGAAGGAAATTTTACTCATATATGAAGCTAAAGAGGCTACAATTATTACCACCATTTACCATCTGAAAAGAGTGCAGTTAATCTTTGATGAGATATTGGCAGGAATTGAAAAAAAATATTTTGGCGTGCCTAATAATATGTCTGAAAAAAGCATCCTCAAATTTGAAAAACATGAGATAAATGCAATAGAAGGAATTTTGAGGGATGGTTTATATTACTAAAAAAAATCCTTCAAAAAGATTTGGAAGAATTTTTTTAGTTGTACTACCTCCTAAATCGTAGTCCCACCGTCGCTAGTATAAATTCCTCCTGTGCAATATCCCGAAGCCTCCGAAGCTAAGAAAAGAGCCAATCCTGCAATTTCCTCAACTGTTCCCATACGAGCAATTGGAAGGTTTTTTACAAAGCGATTTAAAATTTGTTCGTTTTGCCAAAGAGCTTCCGAAAACTTGGTTTTGATTAAGCCAGGGCAAATAGAATTTACCCTAATCCCATCAACACCCCATTCTTTTGCTGTTACTTTTGTAAGCATATTTAAAGCTGCTTTAGAAACAGAATATAAACCTAAACCTGGGTCTGGGGTAATTCCTGCAATAGAACTGATATTAATAACCGAACCGCCACCTCGTTGTTTCATAATAGGATATACCATTTTACTCAACTCAAAAGGAGCTTTAACATTGATGTTCATAATTTTGTCAAATGCCCATTCTTCAGCATCTAAAATAGGGCCGTAAACGGGATTTGTGGCGGCATTATTGACTAAAATGTCAATGCCTCCGTAGCGTTCAATGGTTTTTTCTATCAATAATTTACAACCAGAAATATCTCCTGCGTTGGCGGCAATACCTACACATTCGCCTCCTTGTACACTAATGTCAGCGGCTACTTTATCCAGTTCTTCCTGTTTCCGAGAATTGATAACCACCTTTGCCCCACAGGCAGCATAGTACCGAGCGATGGCTTCGCCAATTCCTTTTGACGCTCCCGTGATGAGAGCAACTTTACCTTCGAGGCTAAAAATTTTGTTTGCGTTCATTCAAATGTATTTTTTATTAAAGAGTTATGTATCATGATTTTAAAGAATTCATAACCCTTTTAATAGTTTTTAAGGTTAAAAATTCCCCCTGTCTGTACATCACACGTTCCCAAGAGTTGTAAAATCCTTAAAGTAGCAGTTACACCATTTAAAACTGATACTTTATGTCCTGCACTAATTGTAATTATATCGGTTGAGATTGGTAATCTTCCACAAGACCAAGTAGTTGAATCATTCCAATTGCCTGATTGTACAGAAACCATGTCTGCGCAATGTACTAATTTTATTTCATCAAAATATATACTTTCATTTTGCGTCTGGTTCAATCGTATAAGAATTTTTCCTACTTGCTTTAGGTTGCCTAATGTTTCCCAATCAAACAAAAAATGAGTCCATTTATGAGCTTCTGCTGATACGCCCAATATTGAACCTCCACTGCCTGAATTAGTCGAAAATGCTTGAAATTGAAGGGGATACGATATACTTGCTTCATTATAAACCCAAAAATCAATTCCATTTTTGTATCCTGTTGTATCAATGGGAAAACCACTATAACTCAAAATTAATGCTTCCCCTGCCTTGGGATTTGTTACTTTAATGGAACGAGTATTTATATATTGCGGACTTGAATTAGCGATATTTAAAGAAGTAATGGTTGAAAAATTTTGCCAATCTGTACCCAAAGCATCGCCATAAATTGCTTGATCGGTAGTTGGTAAATCCGCTGAAGAAACTCCTAAGCCTACACTTTGCGGTGAAACATTTCCAGCGGCATCTTTTGCTGTAACTTTGAAAAGATAAAAAGTTGATGGTTGTAAGCTTTTTGCAGTAAAATTGGTGTTTGAAGATTCGGCAATTTTAACGTCATTCATAAAAATTTCATAAACGGCAACACCAACGTTATCAGTTGAGGCGGTCCACGAAAAAGAAATTTTAGAAGTACTCACATTCACTAATTGTAAATTTGTTGGAATGGATGGCATTTCAGTATCAACGTAAATCTGTCCACAATCAGGAATAATATTTTTGGTTTTTACTGTCGAAAGTCCCAGTTCATCCGTTACTGTTAATTTTACATTATAATAGTATATCTCATCATCACAGGGTAAAGGAGACATCGTAAAGCTACTGTTTTGGTGAGTATCTATAGGATTAGGGTGAAAGTGTGTATCGTGGTGTAAATTTGTTTCCCATTTGAAAGCCAATTGTGCGGTAGGTGTCTCAATATCAGTCACATCAGCTTGCAAAGCAACTGTTGTGTCTCTTGTATTGACATAAACATTCATATGATCGACGGTTGTCGAATTAATAATTGGAGGAGTGTTATTAACCGAAACGATAAGCGTAACATTAGTAGATTGATTTTGATCATCAGTCACAGTGAGTGTAACATCATAACGAGTTGGATTTGGATTGGGAGTTGTAAAAATGTGCGTAGGATTAACATTTGTTGAAATGGCTGAACCATCTCCAAAATTCCATGAATAAGTCAAAATGCCGTTTTCTGGGTCGATGGATAGGCTTCCATCAAATTGGACGGTGAGAGGACTTATTCCATATTTTACATCTTGGGTAGCTTTGGCAATGGGTGGTTGATTACCCGTATCATATTTTACTTCCCTAACCGAACCCCCATAAGAAACGTAATATAAATAATCATTGACAGGATTAACTGCCATCCCTGTTACGCCTAAGGCATTCGTTAAAAAACTATGTGATTCAGCAAGTTCATCATTAGTATCCATGGTAAAACTATGAAGCCAACTTCTTGCAGGGTCATCGCCATTACTAAAGTTACCATGAAAATAACGCCCTTTATATTCTACTGGGAAATTTATTCCTTCATAAAAAATTCCTCCAATTGAACACATTCCTCTAAAATCAATTCCTGGAACCGCATTTGGGGTTGTCGTTCCAATCTCCCTTATTTGTGTTTGTACATAAGCTCGAGCGGATGAATTTCTAAAGTCAACAATTGGGCGAACGTGAGTAATCGGCAAACTAAATTCAGTTTCTCTATTAAAAGGATAGTATACCATCGCATCGGTCGATTCTTCCATACCTTCAAATTTTGGCCAACCGAAATTTTGGCCACCCGAGGAAATAACATTAATTTCTTCTCTTCTAAAACTACCTACATCACCAACATAAAGTGTCCCTGGATTTCCTGCAGAGGGCGAATGGCTACCTGTTTTAGGTTTTAAGGTCATTCGAAAAGTATTTCTTAATCCCATTGCCCAAACTCTCGACTTGGCGGATCTCGGGGCTGTACTATCATAAAAAGGATTACTCGGAATTCCGTCTCCTGTTAAAGGGTCAATTCTGATAACTTTTCCACTCAAACAATTTACCATTTGAGCTCTCCACGAACCTACGTTTTCATTTTCATTTACAGAAGTTGTATTGGGGTCATCTGATTTTAATATACTATCCGCTAAGGCTTGTTGAAAGTAAGTTGTATTGTCAGAACCAGGGTCGGAATTAGTAGCTGAAGATTCCCCACAAGATGCTAACAATGTTCCGTCAGTACCAAAAACCAAAGAACCAACATTATGAGTATCGTGAATCAAGGGAAAACCATCGGTTGGAGACTTACCAAGAATAACTAAACGACTATTAGGGATTATTGAATTAAAATTTGAAATATCAATTGTATATCGAGTAATTCTTCCAATTGAAGCATTTAAATAATCATTGGCATTTGGATTATAATTAGGTGTACCGAAATTAAATAAATGGTATCTATCAACGTCATACAATAAATAGAAATACCCATTTGTTAAAAAATTTGGGTGTAAAGCAAAGCCTTTTAATCCAGAATCAGTGGCATTATTTATTTCATCACCAATATCTAAAAGTATATACTTAGTGCCATTTAAGGTTCTACAATACAGTTTTCCCCCTTTTTCCCAAATATACGCACGTCCTGAATCATCGAAGGCGATTCCGTTTGCTCCCTCAAAGCCTGAATCATAAATATTGTCTTGAAAACCAGCAGGTTGTTGAGCGAAAGAGATAAAAAATGTTCCTGCTATTAAAAAATAGATAGCAATAGTTTTAATGAAGTAATGTGCAAAAGCACTTTTTAATAAAGGAGAGAGTGAAAATTTATTCATAATTTTAATTGTAAATCAGACCTCTTACGAAAGTCGGAAGAATTGATTATTTTTATTTATGTATTCCCAGAAATATGATGAATACAAAATTTCGTCCACATGTAAACGTTATACTTTTATTTCTAAAAAAATATGAGGATCAATTTAAAGGTAATTAGAATTTTTCCAATAAATTAATTCTCAAAGACCAAGTGCTTATGCTACGCAAACTAAGAAGATCATAATTATATCATTCATTCAATGCTAACATCACTTGATTTGAGTTTCTCAGAAATTTTATTGAATTTTAATACAAAAGAACAGTATATATATATACTAAATGCTATACTTCCTGCGAAAGTTTCAAATTGTTGAAATATAGACAATTAACTTGCATCTTTGTTAAAAGGAATTACAAAAATATGATAAGATAAAGCATCTTTCTCATTCACTCTTTAAAAGAGGTATAGG
>JACMRQ010000449.1 GCA_014376355.1 Arcicella sp.
ACGTGTAGTGAGTCAAATCAATAAGCTAAAAATATTCAATGATCCCATTTATGGGTTTATAACCATCCCAAATGCGTTAATTTACGATTTAGTTCAGCATCCTTATTTTCAACGTTTGCGTCGAATTTCCCAAATGGGATTGTCGTATTTAGTTTATCCCGGAGCAAATCATACTCGTTTTCATCACGCTTTAGGCTGTATGCATTTGATGCAAAAAGCTGTCGATGTGTTGCGTTTCAAAGGAGTTTCTATCTCTTCAGAGGAAGAAAATGCACTGTACATTGCTATTTTATTGCATGATATTGGGCATGGCCCTTTTTCGCATGCCATGGAAAAAAGCATTGTAGAAGATGTTCATCATGAAGAAATATCGTTGTTATTCATGAACCAATTAAATGTGGAATTTAACGGTCAGTTGAGTTTAGCAATTCAGGTTTTTAAAGGAGAATACAACAGAAAGTTCATGTTGCAATTGATTTCCAGTCAACTGGATATGGATCGAATGGATTATTTGAAACGTGACAGTTTTTATTCGGGGGTGGCAGAAGGAAATGTCAACTCGGAACGACTGATTCAAATGATGAATGTGGTCGACGATTATTTGGTAATTGAAGAAAAAGGAATTTATTCTGTAGAAAAGTTTCTGATGTCCAGACGCTTGATGTATTGGCAGGCATATTTGCACAAAACGAGTTTAGTGGCAGAGTTAATTTTGATGAAAATCTTAAAACGCGCCAAAGAATTAACTTTAAAAGGAGTGGAATTACCGTGCAGCGAGTCGCTATTGTTTTTCATGCAAAACAAAGTCACTATTGATACCTTTGATGCTGAAACCTTGGATTTATTTGCTCAACTGGATGATTTTGATATTATTGGAGCTTTAAAAGCTTGGCAAAAACAGGATGATTTTATTTTGTCATCTTTAAGTAAAATGATTGTTAACAGAGATTTATTGAAAATAAAATTAACTAGTGAAAAAGTAGCGATTGAAGAATTACAGCCGCTAAAAGAACGATTTGCAATGGAAAATAATATTTCATTATTAGAAACTAATTATTTTATTTTTAAAGGTAAAATAAAAAATCAAGCGTATAGTAAAGAAGCGGAACCGATACGGATTTTGAAAAAAGACAGCACAATTGAGGACGTTATAGAATCTTCTGACCAGCTGAATTTAAAATCGTTATCTAAATTAGTGACGAAGTATTATATCTGTTTCCCAAAACAACTGCTATAAAAACGTCATTTAAAATCTATTTTTTTATATTTTTGCCACAATGAAACGAGCCAAACCATTTTTTTTTAATTTAAAAAGAACTTTATACAGCGAGTTCCATCTTATATCTTTTAAAAATATAATCCGATAAGATGAAATTTACAGCAGAAGAAATAGCAGGGATTTTAGAAGGAGTAGTTATAGGGAATCCCATGGCTGAAGTTTTTAGATTGTCAAAAATCGAAGATGGCTCTGAGGGATCACTTACTTTTTTATCAAATCCTAAATATCTTAATTATATCTATTCAACAAAAGCTTCCGTAACAATTGTTAATGAGACTTTTGAGCCAGAATCACCCTTGGCTACCACATTAATAAAAGTACATGATGCGTATGCGGCATTTTCAAAATTATTAGAGTTTTATAATCAGGTAAAATTGAATAAAAATGGGATAGAGCAGCCTTCTTTTCTGTCACAAAATGTAAAATACGGAGATAATTTATATCTTGGTAGTTTCAGTTATATTGGTCAGAATGTAGTTTTGGGCGAAAATGTAAAAATATATCCTAATTGTTTTGTTGGGGATAATGTGTTAATTGGGGATAATGTAATATTATTCGCTGGCGCAAAAATATATTCGGAAACGGTGATTGGTAATAATTGTACCATTCATTCTGGTGCTATTATCGGCGCTGATGGTTTTGGTTTTGCACCAAATCCGGACGGAACGTACACTAAGATTCCGCAAATAGGAAATGTAATAATTGAAGATAATGTTGATGTAGGTTCTTGTACCACAATTGACAGAGCCACAATGGGATCTACCATTATCAGAAAAGGAGTCAAGCTTGATAATCAAATTCAGATTGCTCATAATGTTGAAATTGGCGAGAACACCGTTATTGCAGCACAAACAGGAGTTGCTGGTTCCACAAAAATCGGAAAAAATGGTATGATTGGCGGACAAGTTGGAATTTCAGGACATTTAACCATTGGTAACAATGTTCGAATTCAAGCGCAGTCCGGTGTGGGAAGAAATATAAAAGATGATGAAATCTTGCAAGGAAGCCCTACATTTGGTTACAATGATTTTAGTAAGTCGTATGTTCATTTCAAGAATTTACCAAAAATTGTTGCAGAAATAGAAGAATTAAAAAAACAAATTTTAAACCAAAAAAATGGAAACAATGGTTAAACAGAAGACCATCAAAACAGAAATTCCGCTAACTGGAGTTGGATTACATACAGGAAAAGAAGTAAAAATGACTTTTAAACCTGCTC
>JACMRQ010000053.1 GCA_014376355.1 Arcicella sp.
CGTTAAAACCTTTTAGCATTTTTGGGTAATTTGTGTAAATTTGTGCATGAAAATTCATTCACAAACTATTATTTTTATTGCCTTTCAAATGCTCGTCAGTTTTGTAATTAAGGCACAATTTACCCATCAGGATTCATTAAGAGGCACACTTTCACCAATTCGTGCCTGTTATGACGCAACTTTTTATGACCTCAAACTAAAGATTATTCCCACTTCACAAAGCATTGAAGGCTCAAATACTATTTACTATAAATCTACGACTGACTTCAAAAAAATGCAAGTTGATTTATACGCTAATATGCAAATTATCAATATTTCTCAACACGATAAACCCTTGAAATTTAGTCGAGATGGAAATGCTATTTTTATCATTTTTTCGGATATTCAGAAAAAAGGCGAGGCTTATTCCATTAAAATAGATTATCGAGGTAAACCTCAAATTGCTAAAAATCCACCTTGGGATGGTGGTTTTACTTGGAAAAAAGACCTAAATGGAAAAGATTGGATTGTGGTTTCGTGCGAAGGAACGGGAGCAAGTTTATGGTTTCCCAACAAGGACCATTTATCGGATGAACCCGATTCTGTAAGGATAACTTGTGCAGTTCCAAAGGGTTTAACGTGTGTGTCTAACGGCAATTTACGAAGTACGAAATATTTAAAATCAGAAAGTCAAGTATTTGACAATAAGCAACTTGATGGTATTTTACCACTGTCCTACACTGAATTTCAATGGTTTGTAAGTTATCCAATTAATAACTATAATATAACTTTAAACATTGCCGATTATGCCAATTTTAAAGACACATATACCGCCCAAGATGGGGAAAAATTGGATTTAGATTATTATGTACTGAAACCAAATTTAGAGAAAGCCAAAATTCATTTTAAGCAGGTGAAACCAATGTTAGCTTGTTATGAAAAGTATTTTGGAAAATACCCTTTTTGGAAAGACGGTTATGCTTTAGTTGAAACTCCATATTGGGGCATGGAACACCAAAGTGCAGTTGCGTATGGCAACAATTATAAAAACAATGAATATGGTTTTGACTTTATCATTATTCACGAATCTGGACATGAATATTTTGGCAATTCATTGAGTTGCAACGACCACGCCGAGATGTGGATTCATGAGTCTTTTACGACCTATATGGAAGCCTTGTATGTGGAATGTACGCAAGGTTATGAAAAGTCAATCCAATATTTAGAGAAACAAAAAATTGGAATCCGTAACAGAGAACCACTAATTGGACCAATGGGCGTGAATTATTCACAACCTGATTCAGATATTTATTACAAAGGAACTTGGATGTTACATACATTGCGTAATGTGGTAAATGATGATAAAATTTGGTTCGAAACATTGAAAGGATTAACCACAAAATTCAAAATAACAAACGTTTCTACTCAACAAATTATTGATTATTTTAATGAAAAAACGGGAAAAAATCTTACGCCATATTTTGATATGTACTTAAAAACGAAGCATCTTCCAACGCTTCAATATCAATTAATACCTAATAATGATACTGTCGAATTACGTTATCGTTATAAAGATGCGAACGATTCAATGCCCATTAAAGCAGGATTTGGTTTACAGATGTACGAAGTAATTATGCCAAATAACGAATGGAAAATCAAAATTTTTCAGAAAGTAGAAGGGCGAGAATTAAAGATTGCTACGGAATTATTTTACGTTAAAGTAGAAAAGATTTAGAGAGTTAATGAATTTATAAACTGTGTAATTATTAGTCAACGCTTGCCCCGATTTAAAATCGGGGTTAGCGAGTTCGGATTAAGCGAGTTTTTAAAAGTAGTTATAGGGTTATAAAAAACCACAAATTCCATTTATATCAGTAACTTTTAAAATAATTAGTCTTTCCACATTATCAGTTTAACTCTTCAAAATATTCACAAAATGTCCGAAATATCACGTCGTAATTTCTTATTTCAAGCGGGTTTAATCACTACCGCTTCCATGATTTCTTGGGAAAGTTTTGCCAAAACACCAAACCTTAAATTAGCCTATTCAGGTATCACTTGGGGAGGGAAGGATTTGGATGCCATTAGAGATATAGCCTCGTTGGGCTTCAAGGGCGTACAATTACGTTCAAATTCTTATGATAATTATAAAACAAAAGTAAGCGAATTAAAAGAGCAAATCTCGGCAAGTGGCCTGGCATTACCCATGTTTTCGAGTGGAAACGTCGAAATTGACCCTGCCAAAGAGCAAAGTACAATTGATATTCATGTAGCACACGCCAGTTTTGTGAAAGCTTTGGGCGGAACGACCATACAATTAACAAATTCACTCCGTAAAAAAGACTCAGCACCAACCACAGAAGAATTGAAAAGATTGACTTTTGTGATGAACGAAATTGGAAAACAAACGGCTGATTTAGGAATTCAAACTACCTACCATAACCACATGGGACAGTTTGGCGAAACACCCGAAGAAGTGGATGTTATCGTTCAAGCGATGAATCCAAAATATTTGAAATTGTTATTGGATGTTGCTCATTATCATCAAGGCGGAGGGAATCCTGCAAAGGCAGTTTTACAATATAAAGACATTATTCACGCTTTACATATCAAAGATGTACAGTCTCCTTTACCTGAAAAACCAGACGACAAAAAGTCCTATAAATTTGTGGAATTGGGGCAAGGAAATGTAGATTTAAAAGCAGTTTTTGATAATTTACAGAAAATTAATTTCACTAAATGGGCAATCGTTGAATTAGACGGTGTCCCCGTTCAAAACCGCACTCCTAAGCAATCGGGTGAGATTAGCAAGGCTTTTTTAAGAGACAAAATTGGGTTTAAATTTGAGATTTAAAGTTTGTGATTACGGATAAATAGAGCAAACATATTTAAAAATGTTTAACTTGCAGAACAATTTATCACTCGTTTCTCATGTCAACAAAGCGTAATCCTGCTATTATTTTTATCTTTATCACAATTGTTATTGACGTTCTTGGAATCGGAATTATTATTCCAGTGCTTCCCAAAATATTACTCCAACTTACAGGAAAAGGTTTCAGCGAGGCCTCACAGTTTTCTGGTTATTTGATGGCTTCGTATGCTGTTATGCAATTTGTCTTTTCACCAATAATTGGTGGATTAAGCGACAAATTTGGTCGTCGTCCAGTAATTTTAGTCGCTCTTTTTGGCTTTTTCTTGGACTATATGATTTTGGTTTATGCCCCTACCATTGGGTGGCTTTTCGTTGGTAGAATTTTGGCAGGCATAACAGGAGCAAGTTTCACAACGGCAACTGCCTATATTGCAGATATTTCAAATGATGAAAATCGTTCAAAAAATTTCGGAATGGTTGGGGCAGCTTTTGGACTTGGTTTTATTATCGGACCTCCAATCGGTGGAGTTCTTGGGGATATAGGAACTCGTGTTCCTTTTATGTTTGCTGCTGGACTATCCTTGATAAATGCTCTTTACGGATACTTTATTTTACCAGAATCTTTATCCAAAGATCTTAGAAGAGAATTTGATTGGAAAAGGGCAAATCCAGTGGGTTCTCTTAAAAATTTGGGGCGATATCCCGCCCTTTTAGGTTTAATAGGAGCATTATTTTGCCTTCAAATTGCGGGGCAAACTCATCCAAGTACATGGTCATATTTCACGATGAAAGAGTTTGGTTGGAACTCAAAACAAGTCGGTTGGTCATTGGCTTTTGTTGGTTTAATTGTTGCCATCGTGCAAGGCGGTTTGAATCGAATAATTAATCCCAAAATTGGCGATAGGAACTCTGTTATTATTGGCTTATTGTTTTATGGAACGGGTTTTATGCTATTTTCTATTGCTACAAATGGCTGGATGATGTACATTTATATGATTCCATTTGGTCTGGGAGGTATCGCTGGACCCGCACTTCAAAGTTTAATTACAAAACAAGTTGCACCCAATGAACAAGGAGAATTGCAAGGAGGAATCACAAGTTTACAGAGTGTAACAACGATTATTGGTCCATTAATTGCCTCTAATTTATTTTCGTATTATTCTGATGGAAAAGACCATTTCCAATTCCCTGGGGCAGCATTTTTCATGGCAGGATTATTAACATTTTTATCGTTGGCGTTTGCTCTTCGTTCATTTCCCAAGAAAAAACAAATCATTGGTTAAATAGTAAAAACAGATGATAATTTTTACCTTTTATCATCTGTTTTTACTGATTATCCTGATATGTTTTGTCAAAAAAAAAATGATGCTTACATTTCCAACATTATTACAAACGCAGCGTTTCTTTAAACGAAACATAAACTAAACATAGGGAAATGAAACTTACAAGAATTATCGCTTCGGCATTTATTTTGTTGGCAACTTCGGCTGTAACTTTTGCACAAACTGCTGATGAAATTGTGGCAAAACATATTGAAGCAATAGGTGGAGCTGATAAATGGAAGGCAGTAAAGGCGATGGAAATGAACAATAAATTTACTGTTCAAGGAATGGATATTGCAAGTAAAACGGTGATTGTATCTGGAAAAAGCCTTAGAACGGATATTTCAGTGATGGGTCAAGAAATAATTTCAGCCATTGATGGAGAAACAGGTTGGGCTCAACAACCAGCCATGATGGGAGGAACTGGTGAACCAGAAGATATGCCAGGTGCATTAATTAAAGAATCAAGAAAACAAGTTTATTTGGGTGGTTCATTATTAAACTACAAAGACAATGGCGCAACGATTGAATTAGTAGGTAAAGAAAAATTAGAGGGTGTTGATGTATATCATTTAAAAATGATTGAAAAAGGCGGTGATGTAACTAACCTTTTTGTATCTACAGCTAATTATTACGTCTTAAAATCAGCAGGGAAAAGAAATATTCAAGGTAAAGAAATTGAAGCAGAAGTTAATTTTTCAAATTTCAAGCAAATTGAAGGTTTAACTTTTCCATATACTATGGAAACTGCCAGTCCAATGGGTGGAATGATGACAATTGAAACAGATTCGATTAAATTGAATCCAAAAATTGATGAATCAATTTTCAAGAAGCCAGCGAAGAAATAATATGAAACCAAAAATTGCCTCTTAAAAGAAAACCCTGCAAAATTTTAAATTTAGCAGGGTTTTCTTTTTGTGTTTTGTAATTTTGTAAAATAATTTCACTACTTAAATAGTGAACTCTGTATAAATTGGTAGGCAAAAACTCATAATTCAAAATTAACAAAATGTACAAATATATTCTCCAACCACTTCTCTTTAAATTTGATGCTGAAAAAGCACATTATATCACCTTCAATTTGATTAAATTCCTTTTCAAAATCCCCTTTGTTCCTCAAATTTTCAAAGCAACTTATCACTTCGAAAATCCCCTCCTTGAACGTGAAGTATTTGGATTAAAATTCAAAAATCCCGTAGGTTTAGCAGCAGGTTTTGATAAAAATGCAATTATGATTGATGAATTCTCGAACTTGGGATTTGGCTTTATCGAAATTGGTACGCTTACTCCAAAAGCACAAGCAGGGAACGATAAACCAAGACTTTTCAGATTGAAAGAAGACCAAGCCTTAATCAACCGAATGGGTTTCAATAATGAGGGAGTAAAAGAGGCAGTGGAAAACCTAAGAAAACGGAAAAGCGATATTTTAATTGGGGGAAATATTGGTAAAAATAAACTCACTCCCAACGAAAATGCAGTGGATGATTATTTAATCTGTTTTCACGAATTATTTGAGGTTGTAGATTATTTCGTGGTTAATGTAAGTTCTCCAAACACGCCTAATTTAAGAGAATTGCAGGAAAAAGAACCTTTGAAAAAACTATTACAAACACTTCAAAATGAAAATGAAAAGAAAGTAAAGCAAAAACCGATTTTATTGAAAATTGCACCAGATTTGACTGATTCTCAATTGGATGACATTATTGAAATAGTACAAGAAACGAAAATTGCAGGAGTGATTGCTACGAATACGACAATCTCACGAGAAGGGCTTTTATCAGATGAAATTTTGGCGAGAGAAATGGGAGGACTAAGTGGAAAACCAGTAACAAAACGTTCCACCGAAGTAATCAAGTATTTATCAGAAAAATCAAATAAATCATTTCCAATAATTGGTGTTGGAGGGATTCATTCACCCAAAGATGCGATTGAAAAATTGAACGCAGGCGCTTCCTTAGTTCAAATTTATACAGGATTCATTTATGAAGGACCTTTGTTGGCGAGTGAGATAAACAGGGCTGTTTTAGATGTTGGATTATAAATTTTATCAAGGTTATACTTCTCAAAAAAATGCTAAGATTTAGGTTTAAAATTGGGAAGAAGTACATCAGATTTCTCATTACTTAGAGGTGTCAGAAAGTTTAAAATATTGTGTGCTTTTTCGTAAACTGTCATAACTTTTATTACTAAATAAACACTCATACACAAATTTTAAACACTTAATATTCAAAACATCTAAAATTTATTATTTCATTCTTTTAGGAAAATAATATTGGAAAATTACAAATTACTAACCTAAATTGTTTGAGTTTTATTTTTGGCAGTCAGGTAATTTTTAGGTAATTTGCCAAATAAATTGATGAATTATTTCAGAAAATATGCTGATTTAATTATCTAAATAACACATTTTATTGTAAATATTTTGTTAAACCAAAGATTGAAAAGTTAAATCTTTTATCATAAAATTGTGAAATTGTGATTATTGATTTTTAAACAAAAGACATTTTCAAAATTTTAATCACTAAAAGTTGTTTTTTCCCATTATAACCCATGAAAAAAAGTTTTTTATTATCCGTACTAGCTTTGTTGCTAATCTCAACTGTTTCTTTTGCCCAACAATCGTTCCAAGAATTAATGGATTACGGGGTTCGACAAAGCAATTTAAGTAATTATGCTACCGCTCAAAGTGCTTTTTCGCAAGCAATTGCATTGAAACCTGATGATGCTATTGCTCATTTCAATAGAGCTATAACAAAAGCAAATCTTAAAGATAATCGTGGTGCAATTAATGATTTTGATAAAGCACTCGAATTGAATCCGAGATATTCTGACGCTTTTGCAGGCCGTGGACAAAGTAAAGCTCGTCAAGGCGATCACAAGGGTGCTTTACAAGACTATAACAGTTGCATAGCACTAAATCCAATTGATGCAAATACTTATTTTCTTCGTGGACAAAGTAAGGTAAAATTGGAAAACTATAAAGGCGCTCTGTCTGACTATAATAAATCACTTGACCAAACGCCTGATAATGCCCAAGGATATACGGCAAGAGGTATCGTTAAACAAAAATTAGACGATTATAGCGGTAGTTTAGATGACTTTACGAAAGCTATCGAAATTAGCCCAAAACGTTCATCCTCCTTTGCAGGAAGAGCTTTGAGTAAAATGAAAATGAGCGACTTCAAGGGAGCTATTGCCGATTATGGCAAAGCTTTAGAACTCACTCCAGAAGATGCAGAATCTTTGTATTTCAGAGGATATTGCAAAAGCCAAATGGAAGATTATCAAGGGGCTTTAGTTGATTTTGAACGTGCTCTGGGACAAGATTCAGAAAACGCTACGGCTTATTACGGAAGAGGCTTTGCCAAAAGTAAATTAGGCAATACTAAGTCTGCCATCGAAGATTTCAATAAAGCGATATCCATTGGAAATATTGAGAATAATAAAGTTTTTTTCTCCGGGAGTATAACGAAACAAGTATTAGATAATTTGAGAAATAACGTTCAAGAGCGTTTGAAAATGGCAGAAATGTCACTTGAACGTTCAGAGGTTTATTATAATCGTGGACATTCAAGAGCTCGTAACGGTGATACAAAAACAGCTATTGAAGATTATAATAAAGCAATTGCTTTGAACCCCACTTATTCGGACGCTTACTTTACGAGAGGAATGTTAAAATCACAGACGGGTGACCAACGTGGTGCAATTCAGGATTGTACGAATGCTATTAAATTGAACCCAAAATACGCTGAGGCATACTATGTAAGAGGTATTATTCGTCACGCATTGGGTGATACTGATGGTTGCAATGACTTAAGTAAATCTGGAGAATTGGGATATGCACCCGCCTATGCAGTGATTAGAGATTACTGTAATTAATTTCAATAAACAGTAAAATATTTTCAAGCTATCAAAAAAGCCTCATGAAATTGTCCTGTGAGGCTTTTTTGATAACTGCTAACTGTTTACTAATATTATTCAAATCTCAAATGCTTTACAGACTCGCCCGATGTGGCTAATTCAATCAGAGAATCAATTCCAATTTGTAAGTGCTTAAGAACATAATTAGTTGTTACTTTCTTATCACTATCCTCTGTTTTCACTCCATCGGGAGTCATGGGGTTGTCAGAAACCAATAATAAAGCTCCGTGAGGGATTTTATTAACAAAGCCGACCGTAAAAATCGTAGCAGTTTCCATATCAATTGCCATTGCCCGAATATCTGTTAAATACTGTTTAAATTCCTCATCATGCTCCCACACACGGCGATTCGTTGTATAAACTAACCCTGTCCAATAATCTAATTCATGTTTTTTAATCATTGACGAAACTGCTCTTTGCAGACGAAACGAAGGCAAAGCGGGAACTTCTTTGGGCATATATTCATCCGACGTACCTTCTCCTCGAACGGCAGCGATGGGAATAATCAAATCCCCCAAGACTAAATTCTTTTTTAACCCACCACATTTACCCAAAAACAAAACTGCTTTTGGTTCAATTGCAGAGAGTAAATCCATTACGGTTGCCGCCATAGGTGAACCCATACCGAAATTAATGATAGTAATATTATTAGCGGTTGCTGTTTGCATGGGACGGTCTAAACCTTTAACCTCCACTTCAAATTGATCAGCGAACATTTTAATATAATTGGCAAAATTAGTCAATAAAATATATTGACCAAATTCTTCCAATGGTACTCCTGTATAACGTGGAAGCCAATTATCCACAATTTGTTTTTTTGTTTTCATAAATTTATTAGTTGATTAATGAAAGGTTAAAGTAGAGTTTGTAATTTTATAACTATTCTAAAAACTAAATTCATGTTAGACGAATTACAAATACTTAATCTTCCTTCATATAATCACAAATTAAAAAAAATCAATGACAAATTGTGCATTTGGGATATTATCCGTAAAAAAAATATTGTCTTAACTCCTGAAGAGTGGGTACGTCAGCATTTTGTGCATCACTTAATAAATGAATACCAATATCCTAAAAGTTTGATTAAATTAGAGAGTAGTTTGGACTATAACAATCGCTTGAAACGCACTGATATTCAAGTATTTGACCGTGAAGGAAATCTATTTATGATTGTAGAATGCAAAGCTCCTTATATCAGACTTTCACAATCAGTTTTTACCCAAGCAGCTCAATATAACCAGGTTTTAAAAGCTCAATATCTGACGATTTCTAACGGCATGATTTTTCATTGCTGTAAGACCGATTGGGAATTTAAAAAGTTGGATTTTATGGAAAATTTACCAATATTTTGATGAGTTTATACTATAAAATTACCAATTCATTTCACTTAATTAAACCATATCTTTACAAATAATCAAGTTCAATCATGTCTAAAAAAATCATTTTTTTTCTTTTATTAACTTTTGTAACAATTTCATTATCAGCCCAAAAGAAAAAAGCAACAGCTTCTTTTGAAACAGTTTTTTCCGATAAACCAAAATTAGTTGTTGGCATCGTAGTTGATCAAATGCGATATGATTTTCTGTATCGTTATTCAGAAAAATACTCATCGGGCGGTTTTAAACGATTAATGAACGAAGGATTCAATTGTCGGAATAATCATTACGATTATGCCCCTACGGTAACGGCGGCAGGTCATGCGGCAATTTTTACGGGTTCTATTCCAGCAATTGACGGTATTATTGGGAATGAATGGTTTAATCAAAAAACGGGAAAATCGGTTTATTGTGTGGAAGATACTTCTGTGAGAACGGTAGGTTCTGATAGCAAGGCGGGCTTAATGTCGCCCAAAAATTTATTAGTTTCCACCATTACTGACCAATTGCGAATTGCCAATAATTTCCAGTCTAAAACTATTGGGATTGCTTTGAAAGACAGGGGATCAATTCTACCTGCTGGTCACACCGCCAATGGTGCATACTGGTTCGATTCTAAAAATGGCTCGTTCATTACTTCAACTTTCTATATGAACGATTTACCGCAATGGGTTAAAGATTTCAATGCCCTAAAAATGCCACAAAAATACATGGCAGAAGGGTGGAAAACGCTTTTGCCGATAGAACAATATACCGAAAGTACGGCAGATAATCAGTTATATGAAAGTAAATTACCAGGGGAAAAAACGCCTACTTTCCCCCATGAATTAGCAGCACAATCGGGGGTAAATTTATTGGAAGTTATCAGAACAACTCCCTTTGGAAATACTTTAACGAAAGACTTTGCATTAGCAGCCATCAAGAACGAAAACTTGGGGAAAAGTCCAAAAACAGATTTTTTAACCGTTAGTTTTTCTTCAACTGATTATGTAGGACACAGTTTTGGACCGAATTCAATTGAATCGGAAGATACTTATTTACGATTGGATAAAGACATTGCCGAGATTTTGACAACGCTTGACAATACGCTTGGTAAAGACAATTACTTAGTATTTTTAAGTGCCGACCACGGTGTGGCAGATGTACCTGGTTTTTGGCAAAGCCAGAAATTGCCTTCTGGAGTTTTTAATACCAGCGATTCTATGAAAGAGATAAAATCTGCCTTGAAGATAGCCTTTGGTGAAGGTGAATTTATAAGAGCCACAGATAATTCTCAGATCTATTTAAACGAAAATATCATGAGAGAAAAGAAAATTTCTTACGCTCAAATTCATGAGGTTGTTAGGCAAACTTTGTTAAAAAGAGAAGATGTGGCCGATGTAATTGATTTACATAATTTAGCCAATTCTACCTTACCTGAGTACCAATTAAATTATGTAAAAAATGGATTAAA
Source organism: Arcicella sp. (assembly GCA_014376355.1). GTDB lineage: Bacteria > Bacteroidota > Bacteroidia > Cytophagales > Spirosomataceae > Arcicella. The sequence continues at coordinate 10,924 of JACMRQ010000053.1, forward strand.
CCCTCGGAGAAGCGGAGATATTATGATCGTTTTAAACCCAAGTTGGTTTGAAGGACGTGTGCAAGGCACAACACACGGTTCTTTGTATAGATATGATACTCACGTACCACTTTTGTTTTATGGTTGGAAAGTAAAAACAGGAGAAACCACAATTAGAACAAATATCTCGGATATTGCTCCGACCGTTGCGGATTTTTTGAATATTTTAGAACCTAATGGAAGTATTGGCAATGTGATTTCGGGCGTAAAGAAATAATAATTTATGTTACAAAAAAGAAGATGAATTCTTGATAAAAATGATTCACTTAAATAAATAGACAACGTATAACGCATAATTGATAACTTATAATGCTTTCCATATCATAAAATTCAGATTTTTTCGTTAAATTAGTCATAAAATTAATCCTCAAAATTTGTTTTAAAAGACCTAAATTCGTTGAATAAGGTCATAATAACCCGTAAAAAAACTATGCAGAATCTTCTAAGCATTCTCCTCCAAAGTACTGTGATTACCCCTGATTCCGTTGCTACCGCCACAAATGGTATGACTAAA
>JACMRQ010000450.1 GCA_014376355.1 Arcicella sp.
ACCATTTACTCTCGAAGAACGATCACGTCTCAAAGTAAAATCAGCCAAAAGGAAGTCTTTGAATGAATAATTCACTTTTCCGAATTGTGAGAATAAGGCACTAATAGTTGGACCTGCTCCTGCATTCGATAAACCTGCCGCTGAACCAAGGTTCAAGTAACGATAAGATAAATCATCAAAAGCGAAGTTACTTCTTGCTGCATTGAAGCCAAACGAATAGGTATAAACAGATTCTGTACCAACCAAGAAATTAAAACTATGGCTGCCAAATTTTTTGCCATAGTTTAAAGTATTATACCATGTAATAGCTTTATCATAATTATTAGACACTGTTAAACTATTAGAATTTCGTGGTTCAGCCGCTTCAATATCACGGTTGAAATAGGCAGAAAAATTATAATTGTTATATTCTATTCCAAGGCTTGTTCTGAATTTTAAGTCAGGAATAAGTGCTAATTCTGCAAAAACATTTCCAAAAATATGTGTTCCATAAGTTACGTTGTCTTTCTCACGCCATTGTCTTGCTAAAGGATTTGGGGCATTCCCAAGGTTTGAGCCTCTACTTCCCGCAAAACCATTCAAGTCAGAAGTATTTGTACCTCCTAAACCCGAAGGGCCACCCGTAATATCAAAAACGGGAATAATTGGTTGAATTCTGATAGCAAACATAATGGGATTATTTTCATTATTATTTCCACCAGGAACACCAATTCTTTCATCATAAGAAACTGTAAAGTTTTCCCCAAATGTCAATTTACCTCTCGTAAATTCAGTATTGGCACGAACTGAATAACGCTTATAACTGGTATATTTCAAAATACCTTCTTGATTAAAGTAACTTCCTGAAATGGCATATTTCCCTGTTTTTGTGCCACCAGTTGCTCCTAATTGGAAGTTTGAAATTTTAGCAGGACCGAAAACTTCGTGTTGCCAGTCGGTTCCTTCTTTGTTCGCTTTGGTGATATTGAAGGCTGTTACTCCCAATTTTGGGTCAGTAATATCATTCGTATAAGTATAATTCGCAGGAAGTGAGCCATAAACATTCGGGTAAATATAATCCGAAACCGTTTGCTCACCTGTTGGAGAAAATCTGTATTGTGCTGAAGGAGAAGTGCCTGGCGTTTTACCTGCTCCAATTTCAGATTCATAATAAAACTGTCCTAATTCCTTAGTATTCAACAAATCTAAGGTTCTACCCAATTGTTGCGTACCAGTGTAAGCATCAAAAGTAATTTTTGCTTCACCAGTTCCGCCTCTTTTTGTGGTAATAATCACGACACCGTTAGCTGCTCTTGCTCCGTAAATTGAAGCAGCAGAAGCATCTTTCAAAACCTGCATTGATTCAATATCATTGGGATTTATTTGATTGAGCGTTCCCTGCGTAGGCACGCCATCAATCACATATAAGGGGCTGTTGTTATTGATTGACCCAAAACCACGAATACGAACCATTGTTCCGCCACCCGGCGAATTGTCGTTTCCAACCGTAACTCCAGCAGCACGTCCTTGTAACATTTGTGTTACACTGGCAGCTGGCAAAGCCATAAGTTCTTTTGCATTCACAACCGTCACCGCACCTGTGATGTCTTTCTTGCGTTGCGTGCCGTAGCCAGTAACCACCACCTCGGAAAGCGACTTAGCATCGGGAGCTAATAATACGTTAATAATTGATTGACTTCCTACTGAGACCTCTTTAGGAGAATACCCTACCGAAGAGAAAACCAATACTGCATCATTTTGCACTTCCAAAGTATAAGAGCCTTCTGTATTAGCAGTTACTCCTCTATTTGTACCTTTTACTTGAACTGTTGCTCCTGGGATGGATGAATTATTTTCACCATCAGTAATTTTGCCCGTGACTTTTTTCTGTGAAAAAGCAGTTGCCGAAAATAGGAGGAAGAAAAATAGGAAATAACTCTTCCTAATGGGAATTGAGTAAATTTTTTTCATTTTGTGAAAGAATAAAAATTTGATTATTGATTAAAAATGTATGCTGATAAAAAACAAATTAATGATTAAAATTTCATTGCAAGCGGAACAGGTAATTAAATAATTATAATAAAATTAAGAAAAAATAATACTTTAAAAGTAATACTTTAAAAGTAATTTTCAATAAACTTAATTCATTAAGCATCAAGATAAAGGATTACACCCATCATTTAATTATTTCATAACTTTGCACATTTAATTCAAAAGGGTCTTTACCTAAAGTGGACATTTCTTTTAACGTATTCAAATCAAATCCATTAGCGTTTTTTGCTCTAAAACTGCCAAATTAGCATCTCTCCACTGTTCCATTACATTCCGCAGTGAACACGATTCTTCATCAACACAATCATCGCATTTTCCATAGAAGTGTAGAGATACGCAGAGTGTTGGGGCAATTGGTCCATCTACGATACGAATAATTTTGGCAAAAGTTACTTGTTCAGGAGGCATCCTTAGGTAATATCCTCCCCCTTTTCCCTTCTGACTTTGCAAGATTCCATGATTACGTAATTCCAAGAGAATTGCTTCCAAGAATTTTTTAGGAATATTTTCAGTTTCGGCAATATTTGAAATTAATAGAGGTCCTTTTTCGTACTCACGAGCCAATACTTTTAAGGCTTTAAGAGCATATTTTGCTTTCTTAGAAATCATGTTTAATTGAGTTGAATGCTTTTGAGCTAAATCATTGATTTAAACTCTATATAGCTTATAGACAAAATTACACTTTTTTCCGAAAACTCATTAATTCAATACTATTTTGATAATGGATTTGTTTTGATAATTTTCAAGATAATATTAAAAATATTCTATAAATATTACAAAAGACGACCATTAATTTTGGTTTTATCATTATTGGGGCGGGTGATACAGGACTAACCGCTACTCATTAATTCGTAAAAGCGGGTAAAAGCCTAAAGCTACTTGAAGCCCGTGAACGGGTGGATGGACGGAATTATACGCAACAATTCGATGGGTTTTATTTGGAAGATCATTAAAATTATACAGTAATTATTTTCTTTAAAAGTTTAAAGGGTCAAGATTTTTAAAGTGTCCGTTCAATTTAATGCGTTTTTTTGTTCTTTCAACTTCTTGCAAAATAGGAATAATTCTTTCTAAATGTTGAATCAAAAAACCTTGTCGCTCGGTTTCGGTTGATATTTTTAGAAGATCATATTCCTGTTCATGCGATAAGCCAATTTTATGAGCAATTTGGAAAGAATAAGGTTGTGGTTTACTAGGGTCGAAGTCGTTTTCCTCACCTAAATATTCATACAGTTTGGCTACTCTTTGGGTTAGTCCAATCATAACGGAAGGACTAATTTCTGGTTTAGGAAGTAATTCTACTAATCCACCCGCATATAATTTCATTTCCATAGGATTCTGAAAATCTAAGATTCTAAAAGCTCTTATGCCTTGAGTACGAACGTCCATACGTCCATCATCATATTTTTTAGAAAGTTTCACGATTTTAACTTCCGTTCCAAAACCGGGCATTTTCCCATCCAAGAAAACAGGAATTCCGAAGGTTTTCCCATCATCCAAACATTCGTTAATTAAATCCCGATAACGTTGTTCAAAGATGTGTAGATTGAGGTCTTCCAACGGAAAAGCAACTAAATTTAACGGGAATAATGGAAGGAATTTTTGCATAAAAATTGTTAATGCGTTTGAAGGCTTAAAATTACTGAATTTCACAATAAAATTCACGTAAAACTACTTTTTCAAATAAACAGTCTTTCCACTCTTTGCTGATTCTTTGGCTGCCGACAAGATTTCCACTACAACTTCGTTCACAGGCAAAGAAGAGAGGTCTTTTTGGGGATTGATTTTACCATTGACCACTGCCGCCAAATAAGCAAAGACATTTTCTCTTTCGTGTGCGAGAGGAGATAAATCAATCATCGCTTCTTTTCCATATCTATCTCCACTGATGTACTTCATTTTGTTTTCTTTATTGGCAATCAAAATCCCCTTCGTCCCATAAACTTCGGTATCTTTTCTATCAAAAGGCCAATTCCAAGAGGCTTGAATGATAGCTTGGCAAGTTGGATAAGTCAAAATAATACTTGCTTCATCATCCACTTTTGGATAAACTTTTGGTTTCAGTTGCTGAGTAACAGCAGTAACAGAAATCGGTTTTTGTCCGTCCATTAACCATGTCATAATATCTGCACCATAACATCCAAAATCAACCAATGCTCCTCCCCCATTTTGAATTGGGTCGGTGAGCCAATCCGTAAATTCTGGTTTACAACCGATTTCAATCGGTCCACGATGTCCATCCATAATCACTACTTTACGAATTGACCCTAAACTTTTTTCCATTTTCACCATCTCCCAGACTTTTGCGTGCGAAGGATACCAAGTTGTTTCAAAATTAGTTAAAAGTTGAATCTTATGTTGCTTTACTAATGCTCTCATTTGATTCAGATGGTCATTGTTGACGGCTAAGGGCTTTTCAACCATCACATGAATTCCTTTAGATGCACACTTTTTTACGACTTCTAAATGCTCATAAATTGAATTGAAAGCACAAACAGCCTCTGGTTTTGTTTTGGTAATGAGCTCGTCCAAAGTAGCAAACCAAAGTGTTTCGGGCAAGTTATGTTCTTTCAATAATCGCATTGCCAAAACTTTATTAGGTTCAGCAAATCCAACAATTTCAACGTCTTCTTGCTTACCGATACAACCAAAAACTTGCCCAACGTGAGCATGGGTCATGCCTGCAATACCTACTCGGACAGGTTTTGCTTGTGTTATAAAGGAAATAAAAATGAGGCAAATAATTAGTGTTTTCATAATTGATTAATTTATACTGTGTTAATTATATTAAGTCAATATTGTTCAGAGAAAGGCTAAAAGTCTTACCACAAACTATCCATGCTAAAAGGCAAAGGTTGTTTCCATTTACTCGTCAATTTAAAAATGGAATCCTACAAAGTTAAGACGATTGGTAGGAGTCCAGTTTCATTCACACCACCTCAATTTTTTAAATTTTAATTACATATACAGTGGTTCGTTAAAATAAGGAGAAAATCCGAGTAAATCAGCGTACCATTCTTTGGCTTTTTAAATATCCGAAACGCTATAAATGGTTGTTCTTAGTCCTAAAAATTGCATATCTTCGAGATTTTTATTTATGGTCAAATGTACGATTTTATCATAAAACATAATAGCGTAATGCTCTCAAACTCAATATTTCCGTAGTTCTTACGGTTTTTTTTGCGTAAAATTGTTATCAAATTGCGTAATGCTTTGAAATAGAAATATGACTTCACGAGAAAAAATAAAATTAGTTTTTGATGAAATGGGAAAGGTAGTTGTTGGGCATGAAAAACTAACAAATCGTCTTTTAATTGGGCTTTTCACTGGTGGACACGTTCTATTAGAAGGCGTGCCAGGGTTAGCTAAAACCTTAGCAATCACTACTTTGTCAAAAATACTTGACCTCCACTTTCACCGTATTCAATTCACGCCTGACTTGCTTCCAGCCGACCTTATTGGAACAATGATTTACAGTCGTAAGTTGGATGATTTTGAGGTAAAAAAAGGTCCTATTTTCGCTAATATTATTCTTGCCGATGAAATAAATAGAGCCCCTGCCAAAGTGCAATCAGCTTTATTGGAAGCCATGCAAGAAAAACAAGTAACCCTCGGCGATGAAAGCTATCGCCTTGATAAGCCTTTTTTAGTTTTAGCAACTCAAAATCCTGTGGAACAAGAAGGAACATTTCCATTGCCAGAAGCCCAAGTAGACAGATTTATGCTGAAAGTTTTTATGGATTATTTGAATAAAGACCAAGAGTTGGAAGTAATGCGAAAGATGTCAAATATGGAATTTAGTTATCAGCCAAAAGCCATTTTGACAAAACAAGATATTTTCACGATTCAGAAGGAAATAAATAATATCAACATCTCCGAAACCTTAGAAAAATACATCATTGAATTAATTTTTGCTACTCGTAAACCTGGTGATTATGGCTTGCGTGATGAAGCTCGTTACGTACAATTTGGCGCATCTCCCCGTGCGAGTATTAACATGAATTTAGCCTCAAAAGTACTTGCATACCTCGATGGGCGAGACTATGTGCTTCCAGAAGATATTAAAGAAATTGCTCCCGATATTCTCAATCACAGAATTATGTTGAATTACGAAGCTGAGGCTGATGGCATAACAACCATGCAAGTCATTGATACAATTCTTAGAAGAATCGCCATTGGAAGATGATTAGTTGTGATTTAGTGATTTCTGTTGGCAATAAATCACAATTCACCATATCGCAACTAAAACGCTAACATTTTTACTGCCGTTATTGCCGCCTCGTCACCTTTATTACCATGAATTCCTCCCGAGCGGTCAAGTGCCTGTTGTTCATTATTTGGCGTTAATACGCCAAAAATTACAGGTTTATCGTACTTCAAACTCACATTTGTTAATCCTTGAGCGACGGCATGATTGATGTAATCATTGTGCTTAGTTTCACCTTGAATTACACAACCAATACAAATAACGGCATCAATATCAGCCTTTTGAGCCATCTTTTGAGCCCCAAATGTCAATTCGTAACTTCCTGGCACATTAACCCTTACAATATTTTCTTCGGATGCTCCATATTCCAAGAGCGTTTTTTTTGCTCCCTGTGCGAGTGCTTCCGTTACTTCCTCGTTCCATTCTGCAACAATAATAGCAAAACGTTTTTGACTAATATCAGGGAGGTTATTAGCTGAAAATATACTTAAATTTTTATGTGCTGACGACATGCTTGATTAATAAGTAATGGTGAATAATTAATAAATAAAAAAGGAACAGAAGCATTCTTCTATTCCTTTTTAACTGGACTCTCATATAAAAGTTAAATGTTTAATTTCAACTATCAACTTTTCTTTTTTAATTACTAAATTACAATTTATTCAGCTCCTTCCAAAACTGCTTTGTATTTCTTAGCACTTACTGCTTCCGAAGACTCTGCATATTTCTCAACGATTTCTGTATAAACAACCAAAGCTTCCTTCGGTTTTTTATTAGCTTCAAGAGCAGTTGCTAATTTCATCATATAAGTAGGCGTAAAGAATTTGTTGGCCTTGTATTCAGATGCTTTTTTGTAATAATCAACGGCATCACCGTAAGCTTTTTTCTCAGAATAAGCATCACCAATTAGTGAGTATGCACGAGCTTGAACTAATAAATCTGAACTACTGAAAGATTTCAATTGTTCGACTGCAAGATCATATTTCCCTTCTTTCAAGTTGGCAACACCTGCGATAAAGTTTGCCATGTTCCCAGTATTTCCACCAAAATCATTAGCAATTTTTGCTGCTTCCGTTGCAGCTACTTTATTGGAATCTGCTTCAAATTTATAGACAGTACTAAACAATTTCGCCTGACCTTCTTGGTCTTGTGAAGTAGTAAAATATTTGTATCCAAAATAACCCACGACAGCTAATAACAATGCTCCAGCAACGCCATAGATTATAAATTTATTTTTTTCTACTGTCGTTTGAACTTTACTTATTTCATGTTGTAATTCATGTTGTAAGCCTTCAGCACTTTCTAAAAATTCAAGTGATGATTTTTCTTCTTTCTTTGCCATTGGTTTGATTAATCGTTATGGTTAATAGTTAACAATCTTTTGTGTGTGATTAAATATACTAAAAAATAATTAACTTAATGAAATCCGTGATATAAAATCGGACTGCAAAACTATGAAAACTCTTGCAATATTCCATGTTATAAGAGAATCTTTTAAAGTCAAGTTCAAAAAGAATGCCAAATGGGGTTAGAAAACTGGCGAGTTATAGAAGTTAAAAGTTGGAGACGTTAAAACGCAATGTACTTACTTTTTAAATTCAATAACTTTTAAAGATTAAACTACCTACCCTTGAGCCACTTCTCTGGATTTATTTTATCAAAGTTCTTCCAAACTTGAAAATTGATTTCTGAGGTTCCGTCATTATCTGTTGCTACAACTCCAATTTTCTGTCCTGCACTGATTTTCTGACCATTCGATACGTTGACATTCGATAACTTACTATACACTGTAAAATAATCCCCATGTTGAACTGCAACAATCATATTTGCCCCAGGAATTGACACCACCGACTGCACAATACCATCATAAACCGCTTTCACATCATTGCCCGCATTTGTCTGAATATCTATTCCATTATTATTGGTTTTTATGCCTTTCAAAACGGGATGATTATGCACTCCAAAATGATCAGAAATAAATCCTGAACCCACAGGCCAAGGCATACGCCCACGCAAGGCAGAGAATGAAGTTGCCAATTTGCTTTCCTCAGCATTCATTGTAATCGATTTATTATTAGAAAGTTCAACGTTACTATCTTTAGGGTCATTTTCACGTTTACGTTCCTTAAGTTCACGTTCCTGCGAGCGTTTAATTTCCCGCTCCACGATTTTCGCAATCATATTTTCTAATCGTTCTACTGCTTGTTTATTACTTGCCAGTTGGTTTTTAAGGGTCTTTTCTCTCAGATTCAACTGGCTCACTACATTTGATTGCTTGCCTTTTAAGTTCTGCAAATTATGCGTTTCAGTAATTTTTTCACGCAAAACAGCCTCTTGTTCTTGCTTCTTACGAAGCACATTTACTTGCTCTGCTAATAATTCTGTGCGAACTTTTTGAATCAAAACTGCTTGTTTTTCACGGGCTTGGGAATATTGTTGGAGGTATTTATATCGCCTTACTAACTGATTAAAATTTGCCGACGAAAATAAGAAACTTAATTTATTAAATTTATTACTTGGCTTGGCAGAAGAATAAATCATTTTGGCATATTCTGTCTTTAATTTTTCAAGATTTCCAGATAATTCAGTTGTTACTCTACTGAGTTCTTGAGCCTCATTTTCAAGAAGTTGCTGATTTTCGGAGATAATATCAATCTGTTTAGTTTGTTTATTAATACGTTCGCCAATGGCATTTAATTTGCCAACACTTGCCTCCTTCTTTTGCTCGGTTTTCTCAATAATTTTATTAATTTCTTGTATTTTTTGTAAATTTTCACGTTTGGCAGTTTCTAATCTTACTCGCCGACTGGACTTCGTCTTAGTCTGACCAATTGTATCTGTCAAGTTCAAACACAACAAAACAAGAAGCAGTCCAGAAATAAATCTCAGGGCTGCTTTTGATGAAATGATATATTTTGGAGCGTTTATACGATTGATATTTTACTGAAATTTAAAAGGAAATTCTAATGGTTCTTCTAATAACTCAACCTTTGTATGTTTTAGTTGAATCAAAGTTTGATAAAATTTTTGATCGTCTGGTGATTGAACTTCAAGCGTTAAAACACTTGTGTAAGGAAAAAGATATTGATTTAATGTCGTAAAATTTTCAAAATCTAAGGTCATTTTTCTCTTCGTTGGTAATTCATCTTCAAGCATCACTTTTTTTAATTTTCTATCAACTTCTCCCACGTAATTATCAATCGTTACTCGTCCTTCTTTTTGTTTCAACAAGAAAAAACCTTTGTCTTTCGATAATTTATATTTCTTTTTAATAGGCTGACTACCAATTATTGCTGACTGGATAATATTAAAATTCAAATCAAAATTATATTCCCGACTCAATTCTGCAAAACTATATTTATGATATTCTCTTTTGAATGTCTTTTGATTTACGCCAGAAATAAATGCAGAATCTCTTGTTACTAAAACTCTCGCTACTTCTCCTACCATTCCCCAAGTGATTGATAACCAAATAATACTGTCTTTTTTTATTCTGATATTTGCTCCAACATTTTCAGTTTTACCATCCTTTAGAATAGCTATTTTAGATTTTGCCTTCAAATACTTAAAATCAATCTCATCAATCTTAACCTTATCTTCCTCATTTTCACCCACTTTTACTGAATTATTTGGAGTAGTAATAATGGCAGAATCAGCACTAATATGAGGGGTTTCAACGGCAACAATCACAGAATCGGCACTCGGAATACTGACAGATTTATAAATTTGCTGGCGTTTACAAGAAGAAATAAAAAAACTTAATGCAAAAAGAAATATTAATAATTTATTCATTTTTTAGGGTTATTTAATACAATCTTTCCGAAAAAGTGACCCAGAACGGAGTTACTTCGGAAAGTTCAACTGCTCAAAATTAAAATCATATTAACAGTTACTAATTTTACTCAATCAATTTCATTTCAGCAATTTTCTTATCAATTAAAGTGCTTGTTGTACCTACAGTTTTAGCTTTTTTCCATTGTTCAATGGCTTTGTCTTTTTCGCCTAATTGATACAAGACATCACCATAATGTTCAACGATAGTTCCACTTTTATTATCGTTTACTGCAACAGCTCTTTCTAATAACATTTTTGCTTTTTTGTAATCTTTCATCACATACAAAACCCATGCGTAGGTATCCAAATAAGTCCCATTATCAGGATATTTTTCAACTAAAACCTCAGCCATCTGAGCCGCACGCTCTAATTTTTCTTTTCTTAATGATAAAAAATAACTATAATTATTCAGTACATGGTCATTATTAGGATTCTCTTTTAAAGCCGCTTCATAGGCATCATCCGACTTTTCATGTTTGTTCAAACTATTATAAGTATCTCCCAATAAAGCATAAATATGTTGTGTCAAATCAGACCCTTCGGGAGCTAACCTGCGAGCTTCTTCCAAAGATTCTAAGGCTTTGGCATGGTTACGTTTATAATAGTAAGCCGTGCCATTCAAATACCAAAATGCTGCCTGATTTGGGAAAACCTCAATTGCCTCTTCACTATGTGTGACAGCACTATCAATCTGTTTTAAACGTAAATCCATATTGATAATATTCCCCCAAACATCATGCACAGATTTGTCTAAACGAGCCGCTATCACATATTCATCTCTTGCACCTTTATCATCTCCTTTTTGCAATAATAAGTCTCCAAAAATCGCATGAGATTTTGGATCTTTCGGATTCTGTTTTACCAACGATTTCACTAAATTAAATGCAGTCTCTCTTGATTTATCATCCTTCACCATACTCATATAGCCCATCAAAATCCGTGCTTTGGTCGTTGCATCTAAACTATTATCGGCAAAAGCCAACTCCAATTCTCGGTTACATTTTTCCATATCACCTTTCTCTTGATACAATTGTGCCAACATCACGTGAGCCTGTGCATTATCGGGGTTAGTTTTTAGTATTTTTTCAAGATATGGAATGGCTTTTTCACTCTGTTTATTGGACATCAAAAGTTCCGCTTGGTCGATACTGTAATCAATTTCTTCAGGGTCTGAGGTTACTAATTTTTCCCCTTCTTTTACGGCATCATCCACTTTACCCATCTTCATCAAAACCATTTGTTTCTGTCGAGTAATTTCCTCGTTTACACCCATGATTCTCTCTGCACGGTCATACGATTTTAAAGCGTCATCATATTGATTATCAAATATATAGACTGCAGCTTGTTCAATATGGTATTCGGCTTTCGTAGGATTCAGTGAAATTAAATTTTGATAAACCTTTGCAGCTTCTTCATACTTACGTTTACGTACATACAAGTCCGCCAAAAGCTCTCCGTAAGCCGAATTTTCAGTGTCTTGCTGAACTGCCTTTTCAGCAAAAAAAATAGCTTTCTCTTCGTCTTTTAATTTTTGATAATTTTTAGATAAAGCGTAGAAAATACCTCCATTGTTAGGCGTAATTTCGAGGGCTTTTTGGTAGGATGGAATGGCCTTTTCATAATCTTCCATCATATAATATTTCATCCCTTCCGTAAAGTAAAATTCAGCTTCTTGCAATTGTGAAACAGTAAGTTCACCTTTTTTCTTGGAATTAGAATCTCGCTTCTGAGAAAAGCATAAAAAATTGGTTATCAAGATGATAACTACTACATGGAGGATATTTTTTAATCTAAATGTCATGATTATTTTGCAGATACTCGAAAGACAAAACGTAATGTAAAAATTATGGGGTAATCAACAAAACATAATTCTTTGCAATTTAATAAAAATACGGCTAATTGATTGTGTTACAGTGTTTCCAAATAAAAAAATTACAGTATTTTACACCTCTTGTTAACGAAAAGATGCTTGAAATGGTATTACTAGCCTGTAAATTGTATTGGGTAGGGTCAAATTTGGCAAATTTGAGAAGTTGGTAAATCTTGAAACAGAAACAACTGTACATTTGTAATAGTTTTAAATTTATCCAGAACTTACTATCTCATTCAAAAATCATGCAAGATCTAAATACAGTCATGTTTCAATCTACCGAAGCATTCAAAAAATATCGCAAATTTTCGGGTAAACAAAAAGCCACGTTTTTAAGAGCAATTGCTGAAGAAATAGAAGCATTGGGCATGGACTTAATTCATACCACCATGCAAGAAACAAATTTACCTGAAGGTAGATTAATTGGCGAAAGGGGACGGACAATTTTCCAACTAAATATGTTTGCAAATCTATTGGAAGAAGGCTCGTGGGTAGAGGCACGTATAGATTTGGCGAACCTTAATCGTCAACCAATTCCAAAAGTAGATTTACGCAAAATGTTAGTCCCAATTGGTACAGTTGCCGTTTTTGGGGCGAGTAATTTCCCTTTTGCTTATTCAACGGCGGGAGGAGATACTGCCTCGGCACTCGCTTCGGGCTGTCCCGTAGTTGTGAAAGGACATCCAGCCCATGCTCGTACATCCGCTATGGTTGCAGAGGCGATTTTGAAGGCAGCCGAACGCACTGGAATGCCCAAAGGCGTATTTGCTCATTTGGACGGAGGCGAAGGTTTTGAGGTCGGAAAGGCATTAGTTATGCACCCAGATGTAAAAGCTGTGGGTTTTACAGGGTCATTTGGTGGAGGAAAAGCGCTTTACGATATGGCAAATCAACGTCCACAGCCAATACCTGTTTTTTCTGAAATGGGAAGCGTAAATCCAGTAATTTTAATGCCCGAAAAGATGAAGAAAGATGCGGGAAATATTGCAATGTCTTATGCAAGTTCCATTACTTTGGGCGTTGGGCAATTCTGCACGAATCCAGGTTTAATCTTTGGAATTGAGAATGAAGACCTTGAAAAATTTATGGATATTTTATCGAATGAAATTGAAAAAATTGCTCCTGCCATAATGTTGAATGAGGGAATTTTCAAGAATTACGAAGATAAAAAAACGATCGCTTTATCACAAGAAGGTGTAAATACGGAATCGGTTTCAAAAATCGAAAAAACGGCTCAAACGCAAGGTACATCAACGATTGCATCCGTGAGTGCTGATGTTTTTTTGAAAAACCCTAAACTCCATCAAGAGGTTTTTGGTCCTTATTCGTTAGTAGTTAAATGTAAAGATGAAGTACAATTATTAGAAGTTCTTAATCATTTGGAGGGACAATTAACGGCAACATTAATGGCAACTGAAAGCGAATTGATAGCCAATGAAGAAATTGTAGATACGCTCAGAAATCTATCAGGAAGATTAAACTTTAACAATGTTCCAACGGGTGTAGAAGTGTGTTTTGCAATGCAACACGGTGGACCATTTCCAGCTTGTACGGATGCAAGATTCACTTCCGTCGGACCCGATGCCATTAAAAGATGGGTGCGTCCAGCGAGTTATCAAAGTTTCCCAGATAGTTTATTGCCTGATGAATTGAAACACAATAATCCTTTAAACATTTGGCGAATGGTTGATAATGAGTTTGTAAAGTAGCTGACAATATATTTTACAAAGAATTGAGTTAATACTTTTAAACCTTAAATTTGTGCAAATGTTAAAGTATTAGAAGACAATTAAGAATGAATGTAAAAGACACATATTTGAAGAAATTGCGAGAAGAAAAAGTACTCGTTGACTTATACACCGATAGTTATGGAGAATCATATTATGGATTCATTATCGACTTTAATGAAGAGTATTTAGTCCTCAAAAAATTTACGGTTGAGAGTCTTTTTGATGGGGTTTCTGTGTTAAGAAGAGACGATATTACCCGAATAAATTGGGGAGGAAATGATATCGAAAGCACCTTCAAATTGATTTATAAAAAAGATTACGAGCTTGAAATTAAGCACATTAACTTAGAATCTATGGAAACGATTGTAAAATCTGTCTCAAAAGATTTTAATCATATAACTGTGTATGTTCAAGATATTGACAGTAATATTTGCTTAATTGGACAGGTTGAAGATTTGGACGATGAAACTTTAATTCTTGATTCTTTTGGCACAAGGGCAACTTTAGACAGAAAGCATATTATGATTGCGATGGAAAACATTACCAGAATTGATGCAGGGGGGATTTACGAGAAAAATTTACAGATTTTATTTGATAGAAAAGCACAGTCATGACACAATTAACGATTTCGATTCCAGATGATAAATTAAGTTTTATTATGGAATTATTTGATAGTTTAGGGTTTGTAAAAATAAAAAGTGTCAATGGAAAACCTTATATTATAGAATTAGTCAAGGAGGGAATTAACTCATAGCTCACGGCTCAAAGCTGTTTATTATGCAAAAAAGAAAAATAGCCATTCTTGGCTCAACGGGTTCAATTGGCACGCAGGCGTTAGAAGTCATTGAAGCGAATCCAGATAATTTTGAAGTCGAAATCCTAACTGCTCAAAATAATGCTGATTTATTGATTGAACAGAGTATTAAATTCAATCCAAACTGCGTCGTTATTACGAATGAAAGCCTTTATGATAAAGTTTCGACTGCCCTCGCACATACTGATATAAAAGTTTATGCTGGCATGAAAGCCGTTGAAGAAGTGGTGCAGATGGATTCAGTGGATATTGTTTTGACTTCAATGGTTGGTTATGCAGGACTTTTACCGACTATCAAAGCCATTGAAGCGGGTAAACACATCGCCCTTGCTAACAAAGAAACTTTGGTTGTAGCGGGTGAAATTATTACTAAACTTGCGCAACAAAAAGGAGTCAATATTTATCCTGTTGATTCTGAACACTCGGCGATTTTTCAATGCTTAGTCGGTGAATTTCATAATCCTATCGAAAAAATTATCTTGACGGCTTCGGGAGGCCCTTTTCGAGGAAAACAACGAACTGATTTAGAGAAAGTTACCAAATCGCAAGCCCTCAAACATCCAAATTGGGTAATGGGTGCAAAAATTACGATTGACTCTGCCAGTTTAATGAATAAAGGTCTGGAAGTAATTGAAGCTAGATGGCTTTTTGGTGTGCAAGCCTCTCAGATTGAGGTAGTTGTTCACCCACAATCAATTGTTCATTCCTTAGTTCAATTTCAAGATGGTTCTGTAAAAGCACAAATGGGATTGCCCGACATGAAATTACCGATTCAGTTTGCTCTTAATTTCCCGAATAGACTAAAATCAAATTTTCCACGTTTTGACTTCACAAAATACCCGTCTCTCACATTTGAACAGCCCGATACCAAAACATTTCGTAACTTGCAATTAGCTTTTGATGCCATGGCAAAAGGTGGAAATCTGCCTTGTATTATGAACGCCGCCAACGAAATAGCAGTTGAAGCATTTTTACAAGACAAAATTGGTTTCTTAGCCATGTCAGATTTCATTGAAACTTGTATGACCAAAGTTGCGTTTATTGAAAAACCAAGCCTTGATGATTATGTGCAGACGGATGAAGAGACTCGGAGGTTTGCGAGAACACTATTGTAAGTATCTTAAAAGATATTTCATAAAAAACAACAATTTTTATGAAAGCACAACCAACACCTCAAACACAGGCTCTTATTTTATTATTTAAAACAATGCCTGAAAAAACTCAAAAAGAGTTTACAGAGTGGATTGTTGAACACCCAAGAACTTGGGAGAATTCAACAGAACAAGAAGACAGCGATTTTTGGTTAGCTTCCTCATATGATGCCTTAGAAGAGCTTTGGGGTGACCCCGCAGAAGATATTTGGGACGAAATTTATAAAAAACACAAGGCAGATGGCAGATTACAAGCAATTTGACATTATTTGGACTCAGTTTCCACTATCTGATAAAATTGATAAATTAAAATTACGTCCAGCTCTAATTATAAGTAATCAAATTAGTAATGGATTGGATAATGATTTTGTGGTTTGTCCTATAACTTCAAGAATTAGAGGAGATAAATTTGCCATTGCGTTGACCGATGAAATGGTCTCAAATTCATTAGATGTGGAAAGTGAAATGCGGTGCAATAAAATTACAACCATTAGAAATAGCTTGTTTTCAGGTAAAATAGGTGAGTTGCTTCCAGAATACCGTAATACGGTCTTAGAGAAAATTAATGGTGCTTTTGACGATGAAGGAATAAAGTATTTCAGTAATAATCCTTAAAACAATTACATTTAGGATTACAATAGTGATTTTCAATTATAAATTTTAATTAAGTGAAACTTGAAATGTAGAGGTAATAATCCACAATTCACCCAATCACAATTATTCAATTCATGGAAGGTTTAGTAATGGCGGGACAGTTGATTTTAGCACTGTCGATTTTAATTAGTTTACACGAATTTGGGCATTATATCACCGCAAAGTGGTTCAAAATGCGAGTGGATAAATTTTATCTTTTCTTCGATTTTTTGTTTCCAATTCCTACAGTTCTTAATTTTTCTCTTTTCAAAAAGAAGGTTGGTGATACCGAATACGGTATTGGTTGGTTTCCATTAGGCGGATATGTTTCAATCGCAGGAATGATTGATGAAACGCAAGATGCTTCAAAATTGGCTGCTGTGCCAGAACCTTGGGAATTCAGAGGAAAGCCTGCTTGGCAACGTTTAATCGTAATGTTAGGCGGAATTATCGTGAATCTTATTTTGGGTGTTTTAATTTTCTGGGGTCTTCGGTATGCAAGTGGAAATAATTTCGTAACCCTTCAAGAGGTAAATAAACAAGGGATTTACGCAGGTAAATTAGCCCAAGAAGTAGGTTTCAAATCGGGAGATAAAATTTTAGAGATTAATGGAAAGGTTCCTGTTCGTTTTGATGAAGTACCACAACTCATCATGGAAGATGAGGCTAAATATACCATTGAACGTGATGGAGAAAAAAAGGATATAATACTTCCGAGTGGATTCTTAGACAAATTAGCCAATGGTAAAAAGGGTGAATTCATTCAAGAAGGATTGACATTTGATGTTAAAGAGGTATCAAAAACTGAAGGCGGAGGCGGAGCGTACCGTGCAGGATTGCAAGCTGGAGATAAATTTGTAGGAATTAATGGAAAACCCGTCAAATTTTATCAAGAGTTTAAATCTATTTTGGATGAAAATAAAGAAAAGAAAATAACAGCTTTAGTGAATAGAAATGGAACTATTGATACCTTAAAAATGGACGTTTCAAAAGATGGAACGGTAGGTTTTATTATGAATCCATTATTAAAACCTACTCATGAAGATTATACAATTGGAGAATCTTTCAATGCTGGTTTTGTAGAAGCATTTACGGTAATTGGAACAAATTTAAAAGGTTTTAAAAAGATTTTCAAAGGCGATGTATCTGCCTCCAATGCAGTAAGTGGACCAATTGGAATTGCAAAAATATTTGGTGGAACGTGGGATTGGACAAAATTTTGGTTCTTGACAGGCTTACTTTCTATGTCGTTAGCTTTTATGAACGCATTACCAATTCCAGCCTTAGACGGTGGACACGCCCTTTTCTTAATTTGGGAAATGATTACGGGCAAAACACCTTCAGTCAAAGTACAAGAAATAGCTCAACAAGTGGGAACATTTATTCTTTTAGGATTAATGGTTTTTGCCTTTGGAAATGATATTTTTAAGATTTTTAGATAATTGTAATCCAATGCTTTAGCATTTGAAAGAATTGAATTTAACAGTAAAAAATACACAATCAATAAAACCTGCAAGTCTCAAAAATACTTGCAGGTTTTTAATTTTGATTATAATCTTCATTTTTAACGCTTCTCTAAAACTTCCAATTCAGAGAGCCTCAATTAACTTTAATAAACTTCACGCATTTCACACCAGCATTACCGAAATGCGGTATAATCCAAAAGGGAAAACCGTTGAAATTAGTCTTCGAGTATTCTCCGATGATTTAGAAAAGGCTCTTTCGGCAAACCATCAAAATCAGAAATTTGTTTTTGAGATTAATGATAAAAATGACCCTTTTGTGGAACAATATATTCACAAACATTTTATAATAACTAATCCTAAAAATCAGAAACGGAACTATCAATATATAGGAAAGGAAAAAGAAGGAGAGGCTATTTGGATATATTTAGAAATGCCTCTAATTGACTCATTAAAAGGCTCAAAAATTCAGAATGATGTATTGATGGAGTTCTTTGATGACCAAACAAATATTGTCAATATTTTCATAAACAATGATAAAAAATCTTACTTGTATAATGTTAAGAACAAGGTATTTACAGTTGAAATTTAAGTAATAATCCTTAGTAAATCTGCTTTCACTCTTTGCCAGTTTTGATTCAGATTTAAAGTTTCAATTCTAATTGTATGCCCTTCGTGTGTGTAAGTTAGACTAAGGCTTTTTTGAACTGTTGGATATATTAAGATCCCTTCTGCTTTTATGCTTTCTTGATTTTTTAGGTACGCAAATAATTGATATAAATGTTGCGAATGAATTTTCTCTGAATCATAATATTTCTGTAAAGTTTCCTTGTAATATTTAGCATCAATAATCAGTTTTCTGTCATTGATTTTAATAGAAATATCGGTTTGCATTTTGGGCAAAAATTGATGTGTTTCTCCTGCCATTTTCCACTGTAAATCTTCTCTAAAAACCTTTGCTTCGGGAACTTCTATTTTATAAAAATTGCGAATAAATTCCTCAAAAAGTATTGCCATCTGTCGTTCATCTCTCAAAAAATCTTTAAATTGAAAATTACCTATTTCTTGATTAATTAAAAGGTTTTTGTAAATCAACTCACTGATATTCAGCAAAAAAGCATAAAATGAATTATTACGGTTGATTTGTACTTGATGAAAAATAACATCTGTTAAAATAATCTCGCTCACTTCATGCAAGCGATAAATGATTGTTCTAATTTCATCTTTCAGCGTATGAGAAAGATTTGGAATTTGCGTAAGATTTCGAAGTGTAGTTTTTAAGATTTGATTCGATAAAATATCTACTGAAAGTTCATCGAATTCACAAACGGAAAGCCCTTTTGGAAATAGATTTTTACGGAGCGAATCAGTAATATTCACCTTGCCTTTAATACCTTGATAAACTTCATTTTTAGTAAGATATTGTTTATCAATTCCCCGTTTCAAAAGCGTTTTTGTTCCATTTAAAAGTACTCTGCCTAAGAGATTAAGTAAATCAGATTCATCCTCGGCAGAGACATTCACCAATTCGCCTTCATCCAATTTATTCCAAGCATAGCATAGTAAATGATAGATATTTTTGATGGGGATCATATTTCCAATAATTTTAAAATCTCTTTCTTCGCCTTCTCCTCATTATCAAACCAATATTCTTCCAAAAGTGGGGCAATTTCCAAATTTATAACTCGACGATACCATTTCTCTACATTTTCACCTTCCGTAAAATTTGAAAAATAACTATGTCCGATTTGAAAGCCTTTTTGCAGGTTTTTATCGTTAGAAATTATTTCATTGAGTTTTAAAATATGAACTACAATTTTTTCGGAAAATAATTTTTCAATGCCTTTCCCAAACAAAAAATCAATAAATTTTTCGTTGAAAAGTGGCTCAAGAGAAATAAAAGAAAAACGGCGACGCAGGGCATAATCAATCATGGCTAAGGAACGGTCTGCGGTATTCATCGTTCCGATAATGTAGAGATTATCAGGCACATAGAAAGGTTCTGAATCTTTATCTCCGTAGGTCAAAGCCATTTCGTTGGCTCTTCCACGTTTGTCTGATTCTATTAAAAGGAGTAATTCTCCGAATATTTTACTCAAATTTCCACGGTTAATTTCATCAATAATAAAAAAGTGGTCAATACCTGAATTACGTTGAGCCAGTCGGCAAAATTCGTAAAAGACTCCATTTTTTAACTTAAATCCACCCGAATCATCGGGTCGTAAACCTTGAATAAAATCTTCATAACTGTACGACTGATGAAATTGCACCATCTTGATTCGAGAATCGTCTTGGGTACCAATTCGTGCGTATGCTAATCGCTTGGCAATGAAAGTTTTCCCCACACCAGGAGGACCTTGAAGGATAATATTTTTCTTATAGCGAAGTGTATCAATAATTTCGTCAAACTTTTCATCACTAATAAACAAATCTTTCAAGGCATCTTTTCGTTCGTAAGGAATCAGTATATCTTCACTTTGCAATGATTCTTTTTGAGCATCAATCATGGCTTGAATCGCTTCAAACTCTTCTTCTGTCAATCTAAATAAACTACCTTGATTATTTTTAAAAACGTCAGAATCCTTAAAAAAATATAATGATTTTAACGCTGACCAATCAATCGGTTCAGGAACTTTTTCTTTGATTTTAAACGATACAATCTCTCCTAATTTTATATCACGATGTAATGATTCAGTAATTTCAAGAATAGCCTTCACTTGTTTTACGGGTGTAGATTCGTAACCTACCACCAAATCTCCCTTTTGTACTGACTCAAAATACTTATAAATCCTACGCTTATTCCCAAACTCATTATAGGAAGTATAATGCTGAGTTTGATTAATTTTAAGCGAATCAATTGACCAGATGCGAGGATTGGCATTGAGCCACCAATAATTACGGGATTTTATATCATTCATTTTAAAATTATTTATACAAATATAATTAAGGAAAGAATGAATTAAGAATTTGTAATACCTAAAATTCAAAAGCCTCAGAGTTCTGAAACTATTAGGCACAAAAAAAAGTCTTGACTTAGTCAAGACTTTCTTGGGTTCTTTCGAAAGAAACTATAAAGTGGATATTACTTCTTAGTTGTGTCAGCAGCCATTGGAGCAGCAGCAGTATCAACAGCCATAGTAGTATCAACAGCAACAACAGCAGTATCAACTGTAGTTGTTTCAGCTTTTTTCTCAGAACAAGCAGCTAATGACATCATTGAAGCTACTAATGCGAATGCAAAGAATTTTTTCATTTTGTTGTGGTGATTTGAGTTTGTTACTGATACAAAGTTATGTACAACTTTGAAGTTGTACAAGTAATTGTTTAAAAATTTTAATGAAATTTTAATAATTACAAATTATTCTTTATTTTTACTTATTTATTAGCGGTAAAATACAATTTTATTATTAAAACTATTTAATTTTTAACCATAATTTTATTTTTCAAAGATGCAAATGATGGATTTTAAAAATTTTAAATCTTAGATTATTACAATTTTGTACAAAAAAATAAGCCTCCAAGAAATTGAAAACTTATTTTTTGCACAAACCTATGAAACAATTTTTTTCAATCGGTCATAAAAACCTGTACTTTTAAAAGTAAATGTCTTATGAAGTACATAGTTAAACACAAAACTTACGCCCATTCCCACAATCTGACATCCTAATTCATTTAAATTAGACGGTTTATTGGTAAAAGGTAATATTATGCTATGTTTTCCTAAGGTACTTTCAACATATTTAAGCGATGTTACTGAGAAAAAGACCGTAATTCCCCATGATGCCGTTGCTACCATCATAAACTTTAACATCTCCCGACGAGTCTGATTAGTATTACGAGCATCAAAAGCAAACATTTTTGTTAATGTAAAGCCTACAATGAACGAAATTAAATACGCTAAAGAAACCGCTTCACTATAAGAAAAGCGAAAACTATTGCGTAAAATGCTTCCTGCTATCAACTGCACAGCAGCACCCGTTCCTGCTACTAAAAAATAGGCAATGAGGTCTTTTTTATTTAATAATTTTGACAATGTTTTAAAAAAGTTTTTTAACTAAATCCGGGGCAATACCCAAGAGGATAGTTAAGATGGTTGTGAGGATAAGAGTATATTTAAAAATGGGTGAAATCTCGATTTTTTCAGTATCTCCAATTCTCATATATGCGGCAATTATTGGCTTGAAATAATAATAAATACCAACGGCTGACATCAAGACTGCAACTACTAAAAGACTTTTAAAAATACCTGATGGATTAGAAAACGCATCAGTAAAAATGAAAAATTTCCCGAAGAAACCTGCCGTTAAAGGGATTCCTGCCAATGATAACATCGAAACTGCCAATACAAAAGCTAAGAATGGATTGTTTTTTGATAACCCATTCAACGCATCAAAACTCTCATCTGGCTTTCCTGCCTTAGATTTTGCTTCTGAAACGACTATTAAAACGGCAAATGCACTAATTGTTGCAATCGAGTACGCCAAGGAATAAAATAATATTGATGAATTTGTCTCAGGGCGTTTTGCCAAAACTGTAATTAACAAATATCCAGCATGTGATATACTTGAATACGCTAACATACGCTTGAAACTTTGTTGGTAAACGGCCGTTAAGTTTCCAACTATTAAAGTTGCCGCTGTAATATAAACCATTGGGTTTCCCCACGTTCCGTACATAGCTGGAAAGGCAGTTGATAATAAACGATAAACAGCCGCAACGCCCGCTGTTTTCACAACGGTGGACATGAAAGCTGTGAACAAACTTGGCGCTCCATCATACACATCAGGAGTCCAGAAATGGAAAGGAGCAGCTGATATTTTGAACAATAAACCTACTAACATTAAGATAACTCCAACCGTGAGAATTGGTCCATAAATCCCCCCCATTTGAGCTTTTGCATCTTTAACAGCTAAACCTATTCCGTGAATGTCGAATGAACCCGTTGCTCCGTAAACTAAAGCTACGCCAAATAAAAGTATTCCCGTGGCAAATGAACCCATCAAAAAATACTTCAAAGCAGCTTCATTTGAGCGTAAATTACGCTTGTCTGATCCCGTTAGAACATACATTGAAACCGAAAGAATTTCCAAACCTACGAAAAGCATGATTAGGTTTTCGTAAGTTACCATCATGATTGCTCCTACTACAGAGAACATCAAAATGGCATAATATTCAGCGGGATGTGAGTGTTCTTCATCATCACCAAATCCTCTCGAAATGGCGACTACTAATAACGTTGAAATTAAAATTACAGTCGTAAAATTGATGGACAGATTATTGGTTCTTAACATTGAGTTGAACCACAAGTATTCATGATTCCAGTCTGCAAAGTTCAGACCCAATGCAATAAGGATGAAAATTAGGGTTGCGGGTAATAATATTTTACGGTTATTTAAAAAACCGAGAAATAAACTACTTATTCCAAAAAGTGATAATGCTATAATTGCGTTCATAATATCAGTTATTAGTTACCAGTTGTCAGTCTTCAGTTATTTTGGTGCTTTTAATCAAGAAAAGAAGTTAAAACGAAAAGTGTGAATTAACGATTAAACCGTGATTTTAAATACCTCATACTTCATACCTCCTACCTAATACCTACTAATTACTTAATGATTGATAATAATTGTGTTACGGCTGGTTCGGTTAATTTCAAAAACATATTCGGAGCGACACCCAACCAAATAACCATAAATGACAGTGGAAATAATACTACTTTTTCAGATAATGTCAAGTCAGCAAAACCTTCAGTGAGGCGTGAAGTGATGCCAAACATTGATTTTTGAACCATTCTTAACATATAAACTGCTCCTAAAATGATGGTTAAACCTGCAATGGCACCCGCCCAAGCATTGTATTGAAATACCCCTTTCAACAATAAAAATTCTCCTACAAATCCATTAGTCAATGGCATCGCTACTGAACCTAACATTAAGATGACAAAATAGACTGTTAAGTTTGGAGTGGTTTGCGTAATACCTCCCAGACGAGCCAATTCACGTGAATTAGTACGTTGTTGGATAATTTCTACGATAAAGAAAAGACCTACCACGTTAATTCCGTGGGCTAACATTTGGATTAATGCTCCTTGAATTCCGTCAATATTTCCACTAAAAATACCTGCTGCCATCAAGCCTACGTGGGCGAATGATGAATAAGCAATTAAGCGTTTCATATCTTTTTGTTGAATGGCAATAATGGAGCCATATACAATTCCAATTATAGAAAGAATAATCGCAATCATTCCGTATTTATCAACGGCTAAGGGAGTAATTGGTAAGATGAAACGAATTAATCCGTAAGTACCCATTTTCAACATAATTCCCGATAACAACATTGTTCCAGCGGTTGGAGATTCTACGTAAGTATCTGGTTGCCAAGTATGGAAAGGGAACAAAGGCATTTTAATCGCAAAGGCGATAAAAAATGCTCCAAAAATATAGCTTTGTTGGGTAATATCTAAGGTTTTTGCCACTGCATAAATTGATTCAAAATCAGATTTATGGGCAACTCCAGCCGTTTGGAGGTATAAATAAACCAAAGCCAACAACATAAATAATGAGCCAAAAATAGTATAAATAAAGAACTTGAAAGTTACTTTAATACGATTTTCTCCTCCCCAGATAGCTGCAATGAAATATACAGGAATCAAGGCTGCCTCAAAGAAGAAATAGAATAAGAAGATGTCTCTTGCCGTAAATACACCAATTAATGCCGCTTGCATAAACAAAATGAGGGCATAAAAAGTGGGAGCATTTTTGTAATTATTGTTGTATGTTGAAAGGATGATGAAAGGAATCATCAAGGTAGTCAAACATACCAAAATAAGGCTTATTCCATCAATACCTACCGAAAATTTAATGCCTGCCGAATGAATCCAATCGTAGCTTGTGGCAAATTGCGTGGTTGCATTTGGCACAAATGAATAATAGATATAAGCACCAAGAATCAGTTCTGCAAAGGCAAAAATGGAGGCAATCTTTTTAGCATTTTCTCCTTTGGTCGTGAGGGTCAGAAGCCCTGCGATGATTGGGAGGAGAATTAGTGAAATTGTTAGCATAATTACGCTGAATAGTTTTACTGTATAATTTTATAGTTTGTTACAGCATTTTTTGCCATAAATTTTCAAGACAATTTAATCAACAGGATTTGAAATCGTTATCTCATTGATGTGTTTGAAATCGTCAGAATTTCGGGTTATTAATTCAATATCATAAAGCCAAGCTGTTGCTGCAATAATTGCATCTTGAACTCCCATTTTCTTCTCCTGCTTAAGTTCAACTGCTTTATCAATTATAACCGAATTGACAGGATGAACATTTAAACGATCTTAAACGTGTTCAAAATATGTTATATCCCTTGTTGAAAGATTGGGAAATCCTAAAACTTCAATCTTTGTTATTGCAGAAATGGCATTGTTTCTATCAAAAACTAATGTTTTTAAAAAATCATATTTATCCTGCGAGGAATATATGATAATATTGCTATCTAAAAGTTTCATTAATCTCTAAATGGTAATACTCGATCTTTACGTTCTTTCCTTTGCCATTCCATTACATCCCCAAAGAAGGTTTCAGATTTATAATTTCTCGCCCATTCATCTTTTTCTTTATCATCCACAAATTCTTTTTGCTCTACTTCTTGTTGAAATACAGCACCTAACTTTTCAGCCATTGCTAAAAATAAGCCATATTCTTTATCTGGTATTTGAAATGTTGCTGTTTTCATGATTGTAAAAATTTAACAATTACTTAGAAATCAAAGCTTTTAAACTATCAAATAGCTGAGAAATATCACCTCCGAAGAAACTGAATCCTAATATTCCAACGATTGACAATACCATGATGAAGATATAATTTCCTGTTGTTCCGCTTTGTAATAATCGAGCTTCGGATGAAAGTCCTTTTACACCTTTTCCAATGCCTTCTACAATTAAATCAATTACTAAAAACTCAAATACTGAACTAAAAAAGTTTGATAATAC